>NZ_CAJQZK010000061.1:65000-158622 GCF_907164655.1 Acidocella sp. C78 | reverse complement strand
ATGTCGCCGCCACGGCCGCCATTGCCGCCATCCGGCCCACCGAACTCGATATATTTTTCGCGCCGGAACGCGACGACACCGTTGCCGCCATCTCCCGAACGCACATAAATCTTCGCCTGGTCGAGGAACTTCATGAGTGCAGATACGCAAAAGGCCGGCACCGGCCGGCCTTCGCGTCTTTCATACCGGAAACAGGTTACTCCGCGGCGATCGGCAGCTTCTCGACCGACACATGCACGCGGCCCTCGGCCCGGCGGGAGAACTTCACCCGCCCGTCGACGAGCGCGAAGATCGTGTGGTCGCGGCCGACGCCGACATTGGCGCCAGGCTTCACCTTGGTGCCGCGCTGGCGGATGATGATGTTGCCGGCGATCACCTGCTCGTCACCGAACTTCTTGACGCCGAGGCGGCGGCCTTCGGAATCGCGACCGTTGCGCGACGAGCCACCGGCTTTCTTGTGTGCCATGGGATATCCCTCCGATCAGGCGGCGTTGATGCCGGACACGCGCAGCACGGTCACTTTCTGGGTGGCCGTTCTTGCGGCGGCTGTTCTGCCGGCGGCGCTTCTTGAAGATGATGACCGTATCGAGCTTGTCCTGCGCGATCACGTGGCGGTGACGGAGGCACCCTCGACAACCGGCTTGCCCAGGGTCACGCCCTGTTCACCGCCGATGGCGAGAACATCGGTGAAGGTCACGGTGCTGCCGGCCTCGGCCTCGAGTTTCTCGACCTTCAGCACCGCGTCCGGCACGACGCGATATTGTTTTCCGCCGGTGCGGATGACTGCAAACATCGATCTGGTCCAATTCTATCTGCAACGCCGCGCGGGCGGACAAAGAAAAGAAGCGCGAAACCCTGCGGCTTCGCGCGATTGCGGGGTTATAGCGCGCTCCATCCCGCTGTCAATCGACTTGCCCGGCCAATCGGCATCGATATGCACCGCCACTGTTGCCTAGTCAGCGCCATCATGCGTATAACGCCGCCCCGACCGCGGAGAGGTGCCAGAGTGGTCGATTGGGACGGTCTCGAAAACCGTTGTGCCTTCACGGTACCGTGGGTTCGAATCCCACCCTCTCCGCCACCGCCACGAATTACCAGATATTATAGCGTATGAAAACCGGCTGATTCCCGCCGGTTTTTGGCGTTTTGCTGTTGCACCCTGACTCATCCCGTTGCATGGTATCCCACACGTCGTGTGGTAACTAGTGTGGGATAAGATTGGGCAAGCTTTCAGCCTCTTCCGTGAAGGCCGCAAAGGAGCCGGGGCGCTATGGCGACGGCGACGGCCTGTACCTTGTTATAAGCCCTCGGGCGGGAAGTCCTGGGTTTGCCGGGTGCAGAAGGATGGCAAGCGCCGGGACGTTGGCCTGGGAGTGCAAAGAAGGTGTCCCTGGCCTTGCCCGCGAGCGCGCCACCAAGGTGAGGACGCAGGTCGAGGTGGGACTTGATCCCGTTGCCGAGCGGCGGAAAGAGGCAGGGATACCCACCTTCAAGGAAGCAGCTGCTCTGGTGTTTGCCGAGCACAAGGCGAGCTGGCGGAATCAAAAGCACCGGGCGCAGTGGCTATCCACCCTTGAGACATACGCGTTCCCGATGCTTGGCGACCTATCGGTTGCCGTGATTGACGGCCACCACGTCCGGGATGCCGTGATTTCCATTTGGCTCGAAAAGCCGGAGACGGCGCGGCGCGTGCGTCAGAGGATCAACACGGTCATCGATTGGGCGATCGGCAAGGGATACCGGACAACGCCCCTGCCGATTGCGGCAATGAATAAGTCGATGCCCAAGGTTAAGGCCAAGGGGTGCATCATACGGCCATGCCCTATGCCGATGTTCCGGCGTTCGTTGCCAAACTCAATGAGCGGGATACGATGGGACGGCTTGCTCTTGAGACGCTGATCCTCACCGCAACCAGGTCCGGCGAGATTCGCGGCGCGACTTGGGGCGAAATTGATCTCGACAATGCCCTGTGGACAATCCCCGCCGAGCGGATGAAGGCCGGCAAGGAGCATGTCGTCCCACTGTCATCCGCTGCCCTGGACGTGATCCGGCGGGCGCTGGGCTACAGAGAGGCGCGGAGCGAGTTGGTGTTTCCCGGCCAGCGCGGCGGTAAGCCGCTGTCCGACATGACGCTGACCAAGATTTGCCGCGACATGGAGGTTCCCGCCGTGCCGCATGGTTTTCGTTCATCCTTCCGGGATTGGGTGGCCGAGGAAACGGATTTTGATGGCGACATAGCCGAAATGGCCCTTGCCCATGCCATCGGGAATAAGGTTGAGGCAGCTTATCGACGGGGCAATCTTCTGGAGAAGAGGAAGGCGCTCATGGAGGCGTGGGGGCAATATTGCGTCACAAGTCAGAAAAGAGAGGGCCGTGACTAAAATCAAGACTGAAAAGTTGAGCCACTTCGCGGCGCAGCGTTTAGTGCCCGAAGACATAGAAGAAGGTGAGCGCCAAATAACGGCTTTTGCCAAAAAACTCTATTGGCGGTTTTTTGTAATCGATGTGACGTGTAACATCCTATCTGCACTTGCCTTGGTAGCTCTTGGCATAGAGCTTTGGTGGCTTTCGTTGCAGCCGCACAACTATAAAGCGTTTGCTCCCTTTCTTTGGGAAATGACTTTTTTAGCTCTCTGCGTGTTTTTCTGGTTTGGACCAGGGGTATTCCAAAGACGCAAGCGCTTTTTCGTCAACCGACCCTACGATACGATTCTGCCACTCGCCATTGAAGAATTGCTCGCTGAGCTGGCATCAGGACAAATCAAGACCATCATGCCCGCAAAACAGGGCGCTGTCAGTATTTCGGCCTTGCAAAATACTGAAGGGATGCTTTTTGACACCACACTGAACCCCAATGATTTTAAAACAGGTATGCACCCGTCCTGCTTTCCTCTGAAGTAAAATATTATCCTGGTGCAAAAATACCAAAAATATCTCCAATCCGTCCAATTTATGTTGTGACTATCCCTGCCAAAGAAGCCAATTCTACCGACGAACCTGAGACACAGGCCATAACTGTGGCTACCACTAATCTGTCCGAGCCTACCATTGAAAAAACTGGCCTGGAGAATCTGGATGCGACTGGTAACGCCAGTGAATACACTGCTGACAAAAAAGAAAATGTCATTAGGCATTGGCGATCCTTGGTCCCTCCGGAGCAGAGGACAGCTTTTTGCGAAACATTTGCTGCGGAGGGGGGCTGGAAGGGCGATGATGCCAAAAAGATAATCATCGCATTGCAAGCCGTTTTTTCGTATGACGGTAAAATGAAGCCGCGAGTGGGCAGAGAAACTCTTCCGCCCCTGATTGGTGCTGCTGTTGCGGCACTTCGACGCGCCATGGAAGATGGCCAAATCGAGACGCTTTGGTTATCCGACGCTCACAGGCCCGATCCAAGTTCATCGCTTGAAAAAATGCTTGGTGACACCAAAGACCACAAGTACACCCAAATTAGAATAAAAACATTCAAAATTTTAGGGATACGCGGAAGCTAATGGCGCCGATAACCGCATGATATAAAACCGTTACTGGTTACTGAAGAATTTTTTGATACCAGTAATCAGTAAGCTTTCGCGGATCAGGCACAACGTCTCGTAAAGGCTGGTGGCACGCCATAGCTCAGGATGCCACAAGATGAACCGAGATACTTTTCCCAGCGTTCTCCTGACGATTGAGGACGTGATGCGGCTGACAGGTTACAAAAGCCGCTCCAGCATTTACCGCCTTGTGCACCGGTCTGTTTGCCCGCCCCCAGTGGTCATAGGCGGCGGCGAGTGCGGTGGCGCGCCGGTGAAATTGAGCGCTGGCTCCAGAACTTCCTACCCGAATCTATCCGTAGCTGCAGCACACCAGCCCATGGCCATCTTGAAAAGCACGGTTCCTTCCAGCACTCCGAATTCGGGGTGAGAAAATGAAGAACTGAAGACAGCCGCAAGAGCCGGGGCGCGCTACGGATAGATCGGTAGAAGTCCGAGCAGCGCTCAATTTCACCGGCGCCACCGCATCGGCCCGCCTATGACACGGGGCGGCAACAGCGGTGCACAAGGCGGTATCTCGGTTCATCTTGTGGCATCCTGAGCTATGGCGTGCCACCAGCCTTTACGAGACGTTGTGCCTGATCCGCGAAAGCTTACTGATTACTGGTATCAAAAAATTCTTCAGTAACCAGTAACGGTTTTATATCATGCGGTTATCGGCGCCATTAGCTTCCGCGTATCCCTAAAATTTGAATGTTTTTATTCTAATTTGGGTGTACTTGTGGTCTTTGGTGTCACCAAGCATTTTTTCAAGCGATGAACTTGGATCGGGCCTGTGAGCGTCGGATAACCAAAGCGTCTCGATTTGGCCATCTTCCATGGCGCGTCGAAGTGCCGCAACAGCAGCACCAATCAGGGCGGAAGAGTTTCTCTGCCCACTCGCGGCTTCATTTTACCGTCATACGAAAAAACGGCTTGCAATGCGATGATTATCTTTTTGGCATCATCGCCCTTCCAGCCCCCTCCGCAGCAAATGTTTCGCAAAAAGCTGTCCTCTGCTCCGGAGGGACCAAGGATCGCCAATGCCTAATGACATTTTCTTTTTTGTCAGCAGTGTATTCACTGGCGTTACCAGTCGCATCCAGATTCTCCAGGCCAGTTTTTTCAATGGTAGGCTCGGACAGATTAGTGGTAGCCACAGTTATGGCCTGTGTCTCAGGTTCGTCGGTAGAATTGGCTTCTTTGGCAGGGATAGTCACAACATAAATTGGACGGATTGGAGATATTTTTGGTATTTTTGCACCAGGATAATATTTTACTTCAGAGGAAAGCAGGACGGGTGCATACCTGTTTTTAAAATCATTGGGGTTCAGTGTGGTGTCAAAAAGCATCCCTTCAGTATTTTGCAAGGCCGAAATACTGACAGCGCCCTGTTTTGCGGGCATGATGGTCTTGATTTGTCCTGATGCCAGCTCAGCGAGCAATTCTTCAATGGCGAGTGGCAGAATCGTATCGTAGGGTCGGTTGACGAAAAAGCGCTTGCGTCTTTGGAATACCCCTGGTCCAAACCAGAAAAACACGCAGAGAGCTAAAAAAGTCATTTCCCAAAGAAAGGGAGCAAACGCTTTATAGTTGTGCGGCTGCAACGAAAGCCACCAAAGCTCTATGCCAAGAGCTACCAAGGCAAGTGCAGATAGGATGTTACACGTCACATCGATTACAAAAAACCGCCAATAGAGTTTTTTGGCAAAAGCCGTTATTTGGCGCTCACCTTCTTCTATGTCTTCGGGCACTAAACGCTGCGCCGCGAAGTGGCTCAACTTTTCAGTCTTGATTTTAGTCACGGCCCTCTCTTTTCTGACTTGTGACGCAATATTGCCCCCACGCCTCCATGAGCGCCTTCCTCTTCTCCAGAAGATTGCCCCGTCGATAAGCTGCCTCAACCTTATTCCCGATGGCATGGGCAAGGGCCATTTCGGCTATGTCGCCATCAAAATCCGTTTCCTCGGCCACCCAATCCCGGAAGGATGAACGAAAACCATGCGGCACGGCGGGAACCTCCATGTCGCGGCAAATCTTGGTCAGCGTCATGTCGGACAGCGGCTTACCGCCGCGCTGGCCGGGAAACACCAACTCGCTCCGCGCCTCTCTGTAGCCCAGCGCCCGCCGGATCACGTCCAGGGCAGCGGATGACAGTGGGACGACATGCTCCTTGCCGGCCTTCATCCGCTCGGCGGGGATTGTCCACAGGGCATTGTCGAGATCAATTTCGCCCCAAGTCGCGCCGCGAATCTCGCCGGACCTGGTTGCGGTGAGGATCAGCGTCTCAAGAGCAAGCCGTCCCATCGTATCCCGCTCATTGAGTTTGGCAACGAACGCCGGAACATCGGCATAGGGCATGGCCGTATGATGCACCCCCTTGGCCTTAACCTTGGGCATCGACTTATTCATTGCCGCAATCGGCAGGGGCGTTGTCCGGTATCCCTTGCCGATCGCCCAATCGATGACCGTGTTGATCCTCTGACGCACGCGCCGCGCCGTCTCCGGCTTTTCGAGCCAAATGGAAATCACGGCATCCCGGACGTGGTGGCCGTCAATCACGGCAACCGATAGGTCGCCAAGCATCGGGAACGCGTATGTCTCAAGGGTGGATAGCCACTGCGCCCGGTGCTTTTGATTCCGCCAGCTCGCCTTGTGCTCGGCAAACACCAGAGCAGCTGCTTCCTTGAAGGTGGGTATCCCTGCCTCTTTCCGCCGCTCGGCAACGGGATCAAGTCCCACCTCGACCTGCGTCCTCACCTTGGTGGCGCGCTCGCGGGCCAAGGCCAGGGACACCTTCTTTGCACTCCCCAGGCCAACGTCCCGGCGCTTGCCATCCTTCTGCACCCGGCAAACCCAGGACTTCCCGCCCCGAGGGCTTATAACAAGGTACAGGCCGTCGCCGTCGCCATAGCGCCCCGGCTCCTTTGCGGCCTTCACGGAAGAGGCTGAAAGCTTGCCCAATCTTATCCCACACTAGTTACCACACGACGTGTGGGATACCATGCAACGGGATGAGTCAGGGTGCAACAGCAAAACGCCAAAAACCGGCGGGAATCAGCCGGTTTTCATACGCTATAATATCTGGTAATTCGTGGCGGTGGCGGAGAGGGTGGGATTCGAACCCACGGTACCCGTGAAGGCACAACGGTTTTCGAGACCGTCCCAATCGACCACTCTGGCACCTCTCCGCGGTCGGGCGGCGTTATACGCATGATGGCGCTGACTAGGCAACAGTGGCGGTGCATATCGATGCCGATTGGCCGGGCAAGTCGATTGACAGCGGGATGGAGCGCGCTATAACCCCGCAATCGCGCGAAGCCGCAGGGTTTCGCGCTTCTTTTCTTTGTCCGCCCGCGCGGCGTTGCAGATAGAATTGGACCAGATCGATGTTTGCAGTCATCCGCACCGGCGGAAAACAATATCGCGTCGTGCCGGACGCGGTGCTGAAGGTCGAGAAACTCGAGGCCGAGGCCGGCAGCACCGTGACCTTCACCGATGTTCTCGCCATCGGCGGTGAACAGGGCGTGACCCTGGGCAAGCCGGTTGTCGAGGGTGCCTCCGTCACCGCCACGGTGATCGCGCAGGACAAGCTCGATACGGTCATCATCTTCAAGAAGCGCCGCCGGCAGAACAGCCGCCGCAAGAACGGCCACCGCCAGAAAGTGACCGTGCTGCGCGTGTCCGGCATCAACGCCGCCTGATCGGAGGGATATCCCATGGCACACAAGAAAGCCGGTGGCTCGTCGCGCAACGGTCGCGATTCCGAAGGCCGCCGCCTCGGCGTCAAGAAGTTCGGTGACGAGCAGGTGATCGCCGGCAACATCATCATCCGCCAGCGCGGCACCAAGGTGAAGCCTGGCGCCAATGTCGGCGTCGGCCGCGACCACACGATCTTCGCGCTCGTCGACGGGCGGGTGAAGTTCTCCCGCCGGGCCGAGGGCCGCGTGCATGTGTCGGTCGAGAAGCTGCCGATCGCCGCGGAGTAACCTGTTTCCGGTATGAAAGACGCGAAGGCCGGCCGGTGCCGGCCTTTTGCGTATCTGCACTCATGAAGTTCCTCGACCAGGCGAAGATTTATGTGCGTTCGGGAGATGGCGGCAACGGTGTCGTCGCGTTCCGGCGCGAAAAATATATCGAGTTCGGTGGGCCGGATGGCGGCAATGGCGGCCGTGGCGGCGACATCGTGTTCGAGGCGGTCGAGAACCTCAATACGCTGATCGACTTCCGCTATACCCAGCATTTCCGGGCCCGTAAGGGCGGTAACGGCGCCGGGTCGGACCGCACCGGCGCCGCCGCGCCGCCGGTGGTGATCAAGGTGCCGGTCGGCACGCAGATTCTCGATGACGACCGCGAGACCCTGCTCGCCGATCTGGATGCGCCGGGCAAGCGCATCGTGCTGCTGCGCGGCGGCGATGGCGGGTATGGCAACGCGATGTTCAAGACCTCGACCAACCGTGCGCCGCGTCGCGCCGATGCCGGCTGGCCGGGCGAGGAGCGCTGGGTCTGGCTGCGCCTGAAGCTGATTGCCGATGCCGGGCTGGTCGGGCTGCCCAATGCCGGGAAATCGACCTTTCTCTCGGTCGCCTCGGCGGCGCGGCCCAAGATCGCCGATTATCCGTTCACCACGCTGCACCCGCAACTCGGCGTGGTCCGGCTGTCGATGACCGAGGAATTCGTCCTCGCCGACATTCCCGGCCTGATCGAGGGCGCGCATGACGGCGCCGGGCTGGGCGACCGCTTTCTCGGCCATGTCGAACGCTGCGCCGCGCTGATCCACCTGATCGACGGGGCGGCCGGCGACGTGGTGGATGCGTGGCGGACGATCCGCGGCGAGCTGGAAGCCTATGGCGGCGGGCTGGCGCACAAGCCCGAGCTGATCGTGCTGAACAAGATGGATGCGATGACGCCGCACCAGATCGCCGGTCGGCGCTCGGCGCTCGAACGCGCGTCGGGCAGCAAGGTGATGGTCATTTCCGCCGTCGCGCATCAGGGCGTGGACGCGGTGCTGCGCGAAACCCTGCGGATGATCCGCGAGCGGCGGCAATGAGCCCCGGGCTGCCCGATCCCGGCGGCGCGCGGCTGCTGGTGGTCAAGATCGGGTCCGCCCTCATCGTCGATCCCGAGGCCGCGGCGCCGCGCACGACCTGGCTTGCGAGCGTGGCCGCCGACATCGCGGCGCTCAGGGCGCGCGGCGTGGGGGTGATCGTCGTCTCCTCCGGGGCGATCGCTCTGGCGCGGCGGCAGCTCGGCCTGACGCAGAAGCGGCTGCGGCTCGAGGAAAAACAGGCCGCGGCTTCCGTGGGGCAGATCCGGCTGGCGCAGGCCTGGAGCGAGGCGCTCTCGGCGCACGGGCTGGTGGCGGCGCAATTGCTGCTGACCATGGACGACACCGAGGACCGGCGGCGCTATCTCAACGCGCGGGCGACATTGCGCACGCTGCTCGAACTCGGCGCGGTGCCGGTGATCAACGAGAACGACTCGGTCGCCACCGGCGAGATCCGTTTCGGCGACAATGACCGGCTCGCCGGCCGGGTGGCCGAGATGGTCGAAGCCGATCAGCTGGTTTTGCTTTCCGATATTGACGGGCTCTACACCGCCGACCCGCGGCGCGATCCGGCGGCGGCGCATCTGCCTGTCGTCGCCGCGATCACGCCGGAGATCGAGGCGATGGGCGGCGCGCCGCCGCCGGGCTATTCCTCCGGCGGGATGCGGACCAAGCTCGTCGCCGCGCGGATCGCGACCCAGGCCGGTTGCGCCATGGCGATCGCGCTCGGTGGGGTCGCGCATCCGCTCGCGTCGCTCGAAGCGGGGGCGCGCTGCACCTGGTTCCTGCCGCAACCCGGCGGGCGCTCGGCGCGCAAGCGCTGGATCGCGGGATCGCTCGCGCCGCTTGGGCGGTTGCATGTCGATGCCGGTGCTGTGCGGGCGATTCGCGGCGGATCATCGCTGCTGCCGGCGGGGGTGGTGCGCGTCGAGGGCCGGTTCGAGCGTGGCGATGCGGTCGAGATCGCCGGGCCGGATGGCGCGGCGCTGGCCCGCGGCCTTGCCGCCTATCCGAGCGAGGATGCGGTGCTCATCGCCGGGCACCGCACCGACGAGATCGAGGCGCTGCTCGGCTGGCGCGGGCGGGACGAGCTGATCCACCGCGACGATCTCGTGCTCATGTCCGGCGCGCCTGGTCCGGACCTGCCCCCACCTGAGATCGGCGCCTGAGATTGGCGCAACTGGGCGGGGGTGGCCCGGGCGCGGTTCAGCCGCCGAAATAGCCCGGCAGGATTTTCGCGGCGCTGGTGGCGGGGTTGTCCTTCAACAGCGCCGGATCGGTGGTGACGACGATCAACCCGGCCATCGGCGTGCCGAATCCGTGAACGCCGGGGCGCACCTTCGGCAGCCACACGCCGCCCGGCGCCTTGGCAAGTTCGGCATGCACCGGGCAGTAATACCATTGCGGTCCCTGGTGGCGGAAGCTGATCGCGTAGGTATGGAGCTTGTGTCCCCTGCCCGGCGTGCCCCCCAGCGCGGGGTCGTCGAACGTCTTGCTCGCGGCGCCGGTTTGCGGATTGTAGCCGAGAATGGCGTGCGGCCCGGTATCCTCGTTGACGAACACCACCTTCTGGCCGGGACGGACGAAGACGAGGCGTTCGAGGAACTCGTTGGCGCCGTTCATGTGGATGTAGACCGGTTGCGGCGGCGAAGCGGCGCTGGCGGTGGCGGCGCCGAGGATGAGGGCGGAGGCAAGGCCGAGCGTGAGGGCTGATCGGTTCATGACGGTCTCCTGTTTCGTGAAGTTCATCTTCGCCATCCTCGTGGCAGCACAAGGGCGGGCGAGCCGCGGCGCGATCAATCCGGCGTGAGCTTCGCGGATCAGGTGCCGCTCTGGCGCACCGGGGCGAGGCGCAGGGGCCAGGCGGCAGGGCTTTCGGCCGCCGCGAGTTCGTCGGTCAGGTCCGTCCAGGTGCCGCCGAGCAGGATTTCGGCCGGGCGGAAGCGCGCCTTGTAGGCCATTTTCGGGCTCTCCGGCACCCAGTAGCCGAGATAGACGTAAGGCAGGCCAAGCTCGCGCGTGCGCTCGACGAGCCAGAGGATGGACCTCGTGCCGAGGGATAGCCGGACCAGCTCCGGGGCGAAGAACGAGTAGACGGCGGACAGCCCGTCGGCGAGGCGGTCGGTCAGGCAGGCGCCGACCAGCGTATCGGCCTCGTCCCGGAACTCGACCAGCCAGCTCTCGATCGGCGTATCCTCGACCATGGCGCGGTAATCGTAGAAGCTCATGCCCGCCATGTCGCCGTCGCCGTGGCGGGCCTGCTGGTAGCGCTGGAACAGCTTGAACTGCTCGGCGGTGGCGCGGGGCGGCATTTCGTAGGCGCGCAGGCCTTCATTCGCGGCGATGATCCGCTTCTGCGTGCGGCTCGGCCGGAACCGGCCGCTGACGATGCGGATGGGGACGCAGGAGCGGCAGCCGGGGCAGACCGGGGCGTAGGCTATGTTGTGGCTGCGGCGGAAGCCGCCGCGCGAGAGCCGGTTGTGCAGCGCGTCGGCGTCGGCGCCGGCGAGTTCGGTCACGACCTTCCGCTCGGTCCGCCCGGCGACATAGGGGCAGGGCAAGGGGGCCGTGGCGTAGAAGAATTGCGGCGGGCGGCTGGTGACGGTCACGGCGGGAGGGCGCGGCCGAGCGCGGCCGCATGCACGACCGTCAGGCCCGAGAGCAGGTCGTGCCCGGCCCTGCGCCGCCGGGTCACCAGCACCAGCAGGAAGGGCAGCATGCCCACCATGAAGGACACGCCGAGCAGCACGGTCCAGGCCAGGGCCTGGGCGAAGCTCGGCGGCAAAGGCGTGCCGCCCTCCAGCGTATCGTCCTGCCGGAGGGTGAGGCCGAGCAGGCGCTGCCCCGGTGTTGCCGCGGCGGCGGAGCGAAGCCAGAGCACATAATAGAGTGGCGGGATCGCCCAGGTGAAATGCAGCAGCAGGAAGCCGAGCCCGAGTGTGGCGACGCCGAGCACCACGATCGACCACCAGACGGCGACGCTGAGGACCGCGAGAAGCACGAGGTCGACCAGAAAGGCGAAGATCCGCCGTGGCCAGACATCGCGGGTCAGCCAGGCGTCGCGCGCCGCTTCGGCATCCAGAGGCAGGGACTGGCTCATGCGCCGCAGGATAGTGCGCCCGGTGCCATGCGCGCAATGGCCTGCACTGCCCGCGCGTCATGGACAGGGGCGGGAGCGGTTGCTACACGCGCCTCGGATCGTCCGGTCCAATTCCTTCGACATCGGGGCCGCTTGTTCCGGCCGCAAGGATCCGCCACATGAAGATCGTCGCGTGTAACTCCAACCTGCCGCTCGCGGATGCCGTCAGCAAGGCGCTGCACCTGCCGCTGACCACCGCCATCATCCGCCGCTTCGCCGATATGGAGATCCATGTCGAGATCCAGGAGAATGTCCGCGGCGAGGACGTGTTCGTCATCCAGTCGACCTGCTTTCCGGCGAACGACAACCTGATGGAGCTGCTGATCACGCTCGATGCGCTGCGGCGCGGCTCGGCGCGGCGGGTCACTGCGGTGATCCCGTATTTCGGCTACGCCAGGCAGGACCGCAAGACCGGCCCGCGCACGCCGATTTCGGCCAAGCTGGTCGCCAACATCATTACCGAGGCGGGGGCGAACCGGGTGCTCACGCTCGACCTGCATGCCGGGCAGATCCAGGGTTTCTTCGACATTCCGGTGGACAATCTCTACGGCGCGCCGCTGTTCGCGCGCGATATCCAGGAGCGGTTCGCCGGGCGCGACATCATGGTGGTGTCGCCGGATGCCGGCGGCGTCGCCCGTGCCCGCGCCACGGCGAGCCGGCTTGCCTGCGATTTCGCGATCATCGACAAGCGCCGCCCGCGCGCCGGCGTTTCGGAGGTGATGAACGTGATCGGCGATGTCGAGGGCCGGCACTGCATCATGATCGACGACATCGTCGATTCCGGCGGCTCGCTCTGCAACGCGGCCGAGGCGCTGATCCGCCACGGCGCGGCCTCGGCTTCGGCCTATGTCAGCCATGGCGTGTTGTCGGGCAAGGCGCTGGAGCGGATCGGCGCCAGCCCGATCGAGACGCTGGCCATCACCGACAGCATCCATCTCGATCCCGCGCGCAATCCGCCGGCGAATCTGCGCGTGCTGACCATCGCCCCCTTGCTTGCCGAGGCGATGCGCCGCATCTCGGATGAGACGTCCGTCAGCTCGCTGTTCGACTGACCGGCCGCGAAACCGGAGGAAACGCATGAAACTGTTCTACACACCCGGCGCCTGCTCGCTCGGGATTCATGTCCTGCTCGAGGAGCTTGGCCTGCCGCACGAGGGCGTGCTGGTGAACCTGCGCGAGGGGCAGCAATTCAGCGACGAATTCAGGGCGATCAACCCGAAGGCGAAGGTGCCGGCGGTGGTGCTCGACGATGGCGCGGTGCTGACCGAGTGGATCGCCATCGCCCATTACCTGGCCGCCACCAACCCGGACGCGCGGCTGGTGCCGGCCTCGCCGGTGGAGGCGGCGCGCTGCAACGAGCTGGTTGCCTATATCAATGGCTGGATGCACCCGCAGGGTTTCACCCGCATCTTCCGCCCGGACCGTTTCGCGCCGAACCCGGAGGACAAGGAGACGGTGCGCGAGCAGGGGCGGAAGATTTTCGCCGAAGGGTTCGACCTGATCGACAAGGTGCTCACCGATGGGCGGGACTGGCTGCTTGGCAGCTTCTCGATCGCCGATGCGGCGCTGTTCTATGTTTCGTTTTGGGCGGAGGGACGGCAGACCGTGCCGCTGCCGGCGCATGTCGCGGCGCATTACGCGCGGATGAAGGCGCGCCCGGCGGTGGCGCGGGCGATGGAGCAGGAGCGGCTCTCCTGATGACGCTGCCGCGCGCGCCGTTCTGGTTTCTCCGCCACGGTCAGACCGACTACAACGCGCGGGGCCTGTCGCAGGGGGCGATCGACATTCCGCTGAACGAGACCGGCCGGGCGCAGGCCCGCGCGGCGGCGCCGCTGCTGCTCGGGCGCGGGATCGTCGGCATCGTCGCCTCGCCGATGCAGCGGGCGCGGGAGACGGCCGAAATCGTCAACGAGACGCTCGGCCTGCCGCTCGCCTTCGAGCCCGACCTGCGCGAGGTGGTATTCGGCGGCATGGAGGGCAAGCCGCTCGACCCCTGGTTCGATGACTGGATCGACGGGCGGATGACCCCGCCGGGCGCCGAGAGCTTTGCCGACATCACCGCCCGCGCCGGCACCGCGCTGCGCCGCGTTCTGGCGCGGCCGGGGCCGCTGCTGCTGGTCTCGCATGGCGCCTTCTTCCGGGCGGTGCGCGGGCTGCTCGGCATGAGCCTGGATGGCCGCACCGCCAATGCCGCGCCCATTCTCTGCGCGCCGGAGGATGAGGGCTGGCGGACCGCGCTGGCCGCGGAACTCGACGAGGCGGCGGCGCCGGGCGCAATGTAGATTGTCTTCATCCGGCCGGGCCGGATCGCCTGTGGGGGAACGAGATATGGACATTGGATTTTTCGCGCCGCGGCACATGGATATCGGCGGCGGGGCGGTGGTGCGAATTGCGGCGATGCTCGGCCGCCTCGGCCTGTCGCGGCCGTTGATCGTCACCGACCCGGTCATGGTGAAGCTCGGCCTGGTCCGCCGCATCACCGATCCGCTGGAAGCGGCCGGGATCGTCTGCGCGATCTTCAGCGACACCGTGCCGGAGCCGGTGGATACGGTGGTGGAAGCCGGCGTCGCGGCCGCGCGCGGCGGTGCGTTCGACTGTCTGATCGGCTTCGGCGGCGGCTCGCCGATCGACACGGCGAAGGCGATCAACATCCTGCTCGCGGCGGAACCGGGCGCGCGGATGCGCGATTTCAAGGTGCCCGTCGCCGCGGATACGGCGGCGCTGCCGCTGATCGCGGTGCCGACCACCGCCGGGACCGGCTCGGAAGCGACACGCTTCACCGTGATCACCGATACGCAAACCGACGAGAAGATGCTGATCGCCGGGCTCGGGGCGCTGCCGCTGGCGGCGGTGGTCGATTACGAGCTGACCATGAGCGTGCCGCCGCGCACCACCGCCGACACCGGGATCGATGCCTTCACCCATGCGCTGGAGGCTTATGTTTCGCGGCGGGCGAACCCGGTTTCCGACGCCTATGCGCGCAGCGCGATGCGGCTGATCGGTGCCAATCTGCGCAAGGTGTGGCAGACGCCCCAGGACCGCGAGGCGCGCGAGGCGATGATGCTGGGCGCAACCCTCGCCGGGCTTGCCTTCTCCAACGCCTCGGTGGCGCTGGTGCATGGCATGTCGCGGCCGATCGGGGCGCATTTCCACGTGCCGCACGGCATGTCGAACGCGATGCTGCTGCCGGCGGTGACGCGCTACTCGCTCAACGCGGCGCTGCCGCGCTATGCGGAATCGGCCCGCCTCGCCGGGTTCGCCCGCGCCGATGATGCCGACCAGCTGGCCGGCGCCAGGCTGATCGAGGCGCTGGCGGCGATCAATGCCGAGCTTGAAGTGCCCACACCGCAGGGCTTCGGCGTGGCCCGCGCCGACTGGGACGCGCTGCTGCCGAAAATGGCGGAGCAGGCGCTCGCCTCCGGCAGCCCCGGCAACAATCCTGCGGTGCCGGATGCTGCCGAGATCGTCAGGATCTACGAAGAGATTTTCTGAACTCGTGTCCCGGCCGCGCGCTCAGGCGAGCGCGAGGTCGGCGGCGAGTTCGAGCAGGGCGAGATCGCGCCCGGGCCCGGCGATGAGCGACAGGCCGACCGGCGCGCCATCCACCCTGCCCACCGGAATGGTGAGTTCCGGCAGGCCGGCGAAGGCGGCGATGATGCCGACGCGCAGCGTGCGCGTGCGGACATCTTCATAGACCGCCTGCGCCGCCGCGACCGGCGGGGCCGGGCAGGGCGAGGTGGGGATCACCAGCACCGCGCCGCCGGCCAGCAAGGCGTGCATCCGCGCCGTGTAGGCAAGGCGCGCGGCCTTGCCCTCGGCCGCGGCTTCGGCGGTGAAACTCCGCGTCGCCGCGATCCGGCCCGCGGTCACCGGGTCGAGCGTCGGCTTGACCTTGTCGATGAAGCCGCCGAGCGTCAGCCAGGTTTCGCGCCCGCGCACGGCGTTTTGCAGGGATAGCAGACGGTCGAGCCCCTCCGGCACCGGGTCGATGTCGGCGACCGGGCCGAGCCTGTCGAGCGCGGGCGCGAGGGCGGCGGAAACCGCGGGATCGGCATTGGCAAAGGCCGCTGGAATCCTGAGGAACTGGGGCGCCAGCGGCGGGGCGGGCGGCAGCAGCGCCTCGCCGACGCGGAGCATGGTCTCCGCATCGCGGGCGAACCAGCCAGGCGTGTCGAAACTCGGGGCAAGGGCCGCCGCGCCGGCGAGGCTGAGCAGCCCCTGGCTCGGGCGCAGCCCGTACAGGCCGCAATAGCTGGCGGGGATACGCACCGAGCCGCCGGTATCCGAGCCGATGCCGACATGGGCGTGGCCGCCCGCGATCATCGCCGCGGAACCGCTGGAGGAGCCGCCGGGCAGCCGGTCTGGCGCTGCGGGGTTGAGCGGCGTGCCGTAATGGGCGTTGCGGCCTTCGAGGCCGAAGGCGAGTTCGACCGTCGTCGTCTTGCCGGTGATGCGGGCGCCGGCTTCGAGAAGCTGCGCGACGATCCAGGCATGCGAGAGGGCGGGGCCGAAATGCCGCCCCCAGTCGGGGTTGCCGAAGGCGGTCACCTCGCCCGCGATGTCGAACAGGTCCTTGACGACGACGTCGAGCCCGGCGAGCGGACCATGCGGCGTGCCCCGGATGTCGAGCGACTTGATCAGGCCGAGATCGGGATTTTCGGTGAGGGGGTGGTGCGTTTCCATACCGGCAGGGTAACAGAGTTCGGCGCCCGGTTGAACCGGTTTCGGGCGGGGTTAAAATCGTCTCGCCGGCACCGATATTGCCGACAGAGGACAAGGATGAAGGTCGATGAACGCCACTGCCATGACCGTTGATGCCGCCACCATCGAGGCCGCCGACAAGGCCGCCCGCCACTGGGTCAGCCCCGATCCCGGACCGCTGAGGCCGGGCTCGGAAACCCACAAGCGCGCCGTCTGCGCGATGTTCCACGAAACCTTCAACCCCTACAAGCCCTCGGTCATCGAGTGGCCGAAGCTCGACGCGGAGACGCTGAACAAGATCACCTCGCTGCCGATCTGGGACATCGCGGTGCAGACCGAGGGCAAGGCGCGGCTGCGGATGGCGGCCTATGCGCGGATCATCGCCGATCCGGACATGAGCAAGACGATCGAGCTGAACGGCTGGGAGGAGAACCGGCACAAGGAGGTGCTCTCCAAGCTGGTCGAGGCCTATGACATTCCGCTGGAGCCGGAGCCGGAATACCGCCAGCCGAAGGACCCGGAATGGGCCTATATGGTGACCGGCTATTCGGAATGCGTCGACAGTTTCTTCGCCTTCGGCCTGTTCGAACTGGCCAAGCGCTCGGGCTTCTTCCCGGCGGAGCTGGTGGAAACCTTCGAGCCGGTGATGCAGGAGGAGTGCCGGCATATCCTGCTCTTCGCCAACTGGGTCGCCTGGCACCGCGCGAAGCTGCCGCTGCACCGGCGGATCTGGTTCGAGCTGCGGGTTGCGGCGGTGTGGGCGTTTCTCGGCTGGGAGCGGATCGGCATTGCCCGCGGCATGGACGATGGCGGCAAGGGCAAGCCCAAGGCGCAGGACAACAATTTCACGGTCACCGGCAGCAAGTCGGTCAGTGCCGAGGAAATCTCGGTGCCCGAGCTGATGCGCATCTGCCTTGAGGAGAACGACCGGCGGTTCGCCGGCTACGATCAGCGGCTGCTGCGGCCGACCACGATGCCGATGCTGGTGCGGCTCGCGCTGAAATTCATGCCGAAGCCGCGCCGGACGGCGGCGGCGTGAGCGCGGAGGGGGCTGCCGGCGGCAACGAACGGCAGATCGCCTACTGGAACGAGGTCGCCGGGCCGAAATGGATTCGCGTCCAGGCGGCGATGGAAGCGCGGCTGATCGGGATCGAGGACCGGCTGCTTGAGCGCGCAGCCCCCCGCCCTGGCGAGCGGGTTCTGGAGATCGGCTGCGGCACGGGGACGACCACGGCGCGGCTCGCCGGGCTGGTGGGCGAGGGCGGGCATGTCACCGCCGTCGATGTGTCCCGCCCGATGCTGGAGGCGGCGCGCGCCCGGCTCGCTGGCCGCGCGCAGGTGACGCTGATGGAGGCGGATGCGGCGTTCGCGACCTTTGCCGCGCCGTTCGACCTCGTCACCTCGCGTTTCGGGGTCATGTTCTTCGAGGATCCGGCGGCGGCGTTCGCCAATCTGCGGCGCGCGCTCGCGCCGGGCGGCCGCCTCGTCTGCGCCGCCTGGGCGCCGATCGAGGACAATCCCCACTGGTCGGTGCCGCTCGGCATTGCCATCGAGCGGCTTGGCCCGCCGAAGCCGCGCCGGCCGCACGCGCCGGGACCGCTGGCCTTCTCCGATCCCGCGCATGTGCGCGCCGTGCTGGCGGCGGCGGGGTTCGCGGATATCGCGGTCGAGGCGGACGGGGTGGAATTGTATGGCAACACCCTCGACGATGAGGCCGAAATGGCGGCCACGATGGGCCCGGCGGGCGCGCTGATCGACGAAAAACAGGCCGATCCGGCGGCGCGCGCGGCGCTGATTGCGGCGTTTCGCGACGCGCTGCCCACCTATGCCGGCCCGGATGCAAGGCTGCCGGCGACCATTCACCTGATCACGGCCCGCAATTCCGGCTGACGCCGCGCCCCGTTTCGGGCGATTTATCGACTTGCGATGAAGACAACAAAAACGCGGACGACGAGGTCGTCCGCGTTTGGAAGGCGTTTCGCGATCGGTCTGAACCGGCCGGTCTGAACCGGCGCCGATCGGGGAGGCGGCCGCATTGTCGCGGTCGCCTCGCATGGTCGTCGCCGTGTTCAGAGGCGGTGGATCAGGCGCTCTTGGCCATGATTTCTTCCGCGATGTTGCGCGGCACCGGATCGTAGTGGTGGAACTGCATGGTGAAGGAGGCGCGGCCCTTGGTCATCGAGCGCAGGTTCGAGATGTAGCCGAACATTTCCTTCAGCGGCACCTGGGCGCGGACGATCACGGTGGACCCCGAGCTTTCCTGGTTCTGGATCATGCCGCGGCGACGGTTGAGGTCGCCCACCACGTCGCCGACATGGTCCTGCGGGGTGGTGATCTCGACATCCATGATCGGCTCGAGAATGACGGGGTTCGCCTTCTTCATGCCCTCGCGGAAACAGGCCTTGGCGGCGATTTCGAAGGCGAGCGCCGAGGAGTCGACGTCGTGGTACTTGCCGTCGACCAGGGTGTATTTGAAGTCCACGGTCGGGAAGCCGGCGAGGACGCCGGTATCGGCCTGGACGCGGATGCCCTTTTCGACCGCCGGGATATATTCCTTCGGCACGGTGCCGCCGACGACCTGGTTGTCGAACAGGATGCCCTCGTTCCGTTCCAGCGGCTGGAACACGATCTTGACTTCGGCGAACTGGCCCGAACCGCCCGACTGCTTCTTGTGGGTGTAGGTTTCGGTGTGCTCGCGGGTGATGGTTTCGCGATAGGCCACCTGCGGCGCGCCGACATTGGCCTCGACGCCGTATTCGCGGCGCAGACGGTCGATGATGATGTCGAGATGCAGCTCGCCCATGCCGGACAGGATGGTCTGGCCGGTTTCCTGGTCCGTCTTGAGGCGCAGCGAGGGGTCTTCGCCGGCGAGCTTCTGCAGCGCCAGCGTCATCTTTTCGACGGCGTCCTTGGTCTTGGGCTCGACCGAGATGTCGATGACCGGGACCGGGAAGGCCATGCGCTCCAGCACCACCGGGTCTTCCGAGGAGGCCAGGGTGTCGCCGGTGCCGGTGTCCTTCAGGCCGACAAAGGCGGCGATGTCGCCGGCCTGCACTTCCTTGATTTCCTCGCGCTTGTCCGCGTGCATCTGGAACATGCGGCCGACGCGCTCCTTGTGGCCCTTGGTGGTGTTGACCACCGTGTCACCCGAGCGCAGCGTGCCGGCATAGACGCGGACGAAGGTCAGCGTGCCGTATTTGTCGTTGATGATCTTGAAGGCGAGGCCGGCGAAGGGCGCGTCCGGATTGGCCGGGATCACGCGACGATCGGCCGAGGGGTCTTCCTCCTCGCCTTCCGGCGGGGCGACCTTGATGCCCTCGATATCGATCGGGCTCGGCAGATAGTCGAGCACGCCGTCGAGCAGCGGCTGCACGCCCTTGTTCTTGAAGGCGGTGCCGCAGAGCACCGGGCGGAACGCGCCCGAGATCGTGCCGGTCTTGATCGCGCGCTTCAGGGTCTCGATGCCGACATCGCCCTTCTCGAAATATTCCTCCATGCCGGCGTCGTCGACCGCGAGGGCGGTGTCGAGCAGGTTCTGGCGGTATTCCTTGGCCTTCTCCAGCATATCGGCCGGGATTTCCTCGTCATGGAACTTCGCGCCGAGTTCGCCGCCTTCCCAGACGATCGCCTTCATCTCGACGAGGTCGACCACGCCGACGAACTGGTCCTCGATGCCGATCGGCAGCTGCAGGGGCAGTGCGACGATGTCCAGCTTCTCCTTCAGCGTGTCGAACGCGCGATAGAAATCGGCGCCGGTGCGGTCCAGCTTGTTGATGAAAATGATGCGGGGAACGTTGTAGCGGTCGGCGAGGCGCCAGTTGGTTTCCGACTGCGGCTGCACGCCGGCCACGCCCTCGATGATGAACACCGCGCCGTCAAGCACGCGCAGCGAGCGGTTCACCTCGATGTTGAAGTCGATATGGCCGGGCGTGTCGATGATGTTGATGCGGTGGTCTTTCCACTCGCAGGTCACGGCGGCGGAGGTGATGGTGATGCCGCGCTCGCGCTCCTGCGCCATGTAGTCGGTCGTGGTGTTGCCGTCGTGGACTTCGCCGATCTTGTGCGACACGCCCGTGTAATAGAGGATGCGCTCGGTGGTCGTGGTCTTGCCCGCGTCGATATGGGCGGTGATGCCGATATTCCGGATCTTGGCAAGCTGGGTGCCGGACATGCAGTCTCTCCAGGGTGGGCTGTCCAGGATACAGCGAACAGCGTTTACAACGAAAAACGGGCGCGACCGCCGGACTGTTCTCCGGCAATCCACCCGATTGCGACCGGCTTTCGACCAATCTTCGGCCGCATAATGGCAAGCGGCACCGGATTTTGCAACCCGCCGCCGGCCGATTCGCGCTTCACGGTCGCAAAGGGGCGGCTCCGGCCGCGAGACCGGAGCGCAAGGCTACAGCGCGGCCTTCAGCCGCCGCATCATCCGGGTCATGAAACTGGCCCGCGGATCGTCGGCAAGGGCTATCGCCGGCACGGTCGCGAGGGTCTTGCCCCCGGCGCTGACGGTGATGGTGCCGACCCGCTGCCCGCGATGCACGCCTCCCGCCGGCGGTGGATCGAGTGCTACGCTGGTTTTCAGCGTTTTCGCCGCCAGCACCGGCAGCGTCATCGACACGCTGCGCGCGGGGCCGACCGCGACGCTGGTGGTGCGATAGAGCGGCGCCTTCAGCGTTGCCGCCGGCTTGTCGACGGTCGCGATCGTGGCGTTGGTGTAGAACTGATAGCCGTAATCGAGCAGTGATTCGATGTCGTGCGTGCTGACCGACCAGCTGGGGCCGCCGAGCACCACGGCAATCAGCCGCCGGCCGTTGCGCAGGGCGGTGGCGTCGATGCAGTGGCCGGCCTCGTTGGTGCGGCCGGTCTTCAGCCCGTCCACCGTCGGGTCGTGAAACAGCACCGGGTTCCAGCTGCGCTGGCGGATCTTGTCGAAGGTGAAGTGCTTCCTGACCGAAATCTTGAGGAATTGCGGATAGGTGCGGACGATGTCGCGCGACAGGGTCGCGACATCCATCGCCGATGTGCGCAGATCCGGATCGGGCAGGCCATCGACATTCGTATAGTGCGTCGCCTTCAGGCCGAGCGCCTTGGCCTCGTGGTTCATCAGGCCGACGAACCCGCCGCGGCTGCCGGCCACCGCCTGGGCGAGCGCCACCGCGGCATCGTTGCCGGAATCGATGATGAGCCCGTGCAGCAACTGGTCCACCGTCACCGCCATGCCCGGCGAGATGAACATGCGCGAACCGCCGGTGTGCCAGGCGGTGGTGCTGACCGGCACCGTCTGGTCCATCTTCAGCGCGCCGCGGGCCACAGCCTGGTAGGTGAGATAGGCGGTCATCAGCTTGGTCAGGCTGGCGGGCGGCCAGGGCTGATCGGGCGCCTTCGCGGCGATCACCGCGCCGGTCTCGGCATCCATCAGCACATAGGCCCCCTGCTGCGGCAGGGTGGGCGGCATCGGCACACCCGGGATGGCGAGCGGCGCGACCGGCGGGGGGCCGGCATCCTGTTGCGGGGCCGCGGCGGCGGCCGGGTGGTGTGCTGCGCCCTTCGGCCGCGGGGCCGCGTGTCCGGCGGCAAGGGACGTCGTGGAAAGAAGGGCGAATGTCAGGCACAAAAGTCGGCGCTTCATGGCTGCGGGAGTCCGGTCTGTTGGCATCCCCAGAGCCATACAATCGCGGACTGTGCCGTGGCAAATCGCGAGGTCGTGCGGAGCGTTCACGCCGCTGTCAGGACCGGTTCCTTGACTTCCCGCCCCCCGCACGGTTGAAGCGGGCGGAACATTTCAGAACGGTTGGACATGGCGCAGACGAAGGATACGGTCGCAGGCTCGATCAGGGAGTGGGTTGTCACGCTCGTCTATGTCGTCGTGATCGCGGTGTTCATCCGCTCCTTCCTGTTCGAGCCGTTCTTCATCCCCTCCGGCAGCCTGACGCCGACGCTGCTGCCGGGCGATTTCGTGCTGGTGACCAAGTGGAACTACGGCTATTCGCGCTGGTCGTTCCCCTTCGGCGAGCCGGATTTCAAGGGGCGGATCTTCGGCTCGCTGCCGAAACAGGGGCAGATCGCGGTGTTCGCCCTGCCGCGCGATCCGGCGATCGACTACATCAAGCGGGTGATCGGCGAGCCTGGCGACACCGTGCAGGTGACCGACGGGCAGCTCTATATCAATGGTCACGAGGTGCCCCGCACGCCGGCTGGCACCTATATCGAGACCCCGCTCGACTCCGGCGAGGGCGTGCCTGTCAGCGTGCGGCTCTATCGCGAGCACCTGCCGGATGGCGTCACCCACCTGATCGCCAAGGAGACCAGCCAGGGCTTCGCCAACAACACGCCGGTCTATCACGTGCCGGCCGATCATCTGTTCATGATGGGCGACAACCGCGATTTCTCCGAGGATTCGCGCTATCTCGATGCCGTCGGCTACGTGCCGCTGGCGAATTTCGTCGGCCGGGCGCGGATCATCTGGTTTTCCATCCGGCTCGACCATCCGTGGTGGGAGTTCTGGTACTGGCCGGTCGACATCCGCTGGGACCGGCTGTTCACGGTCATCCATTGAGCGAGGCGGCGGAAGCGCTGCTCGGGCATCGCTTCGCGCGACCTGACCTGCTCGCCCAGGCCCTGACCCATCGCTCCGCGGTCGGGCAGGGCGGTCTCGCCTCGAACGAACGGCTCGAATTCATCGGCGATCGTGTGCTGGGCCTGCTGATCGCGGAATGGCTGATCGAGCGGTTTCCGCATGAGCGCGAGGGCGGGCTGGGGCCGCGGCTGGCGCATCTCGTCTCCCGCCAGTCGCTGGCGGAGATCGCCGAGACCGGCGGGGTCGCCGGGCTGCTCTCGGTTTCGCCGGGGGAAAGCCGGCGCGGGGTGCGCAACCGCGCGACCGTGCTGGCCGATGCGCTGGAGGCGCTGATCGGTGCGCTTTATCTCGATGGCGGGCTGGGGCCGGCGCGCCTGTTCATCCGCCGCATCTTCGCACCCCGGATCGATGGCCAGCCGAGCGCGCCACCCAAGGACCCCAAGACCGCGCTGCAGGAATATGCGCTCGCGCGCGGGCCGGTTCTGCCCTCCTATGAGCTGGTGGAGCGGACCGGCCCCTCGCACGCGCCGCGCTTTCGCATCCGCGTGACGGTCGCCGGCCGCTCGGCCGAGGGGCTCGCCGGAACCAAGCGCGAGGCGGAGCAGAACGCCGCGCGCGACCTGCTGGAGCAACTGCAATGACAACCCGCTGCGGCTACGTCGCCCTTCTCGGACGGCCGAATGCCGGCAAGTCCACCCTGCTCAATCAGGCGGTCGGCGCCAAGGTGTCGATCGTCACACCCAAGGCGCAGACCACGCGGTTCCGCATTTCGGGCATCGTCATGCGCGGCGGCGACCAGATCGTGCTGGTCGACACGCCGGGTATTTTCGCGCCGAAGCGGCGGCTCGACCGCGCGATGGTGGCGGCGGCGTGGGAGGGCGTCGCCGGCGCCGATCTCGCCTGCCTGATCGTCGATGCCGCGAAGGCGGACCCGGACGATCTGGCCGAGCCGATCGAGGCGCTGGCCGCGACCGGGCGGCCGCGCTGGCTGATTCTCAACAAGATCGACCTGCTGCCGCGCGAGACGCTGCTGCCGCTGGCCGAAACCCTGGCGCGGCAGGGCGGCTTCGCCGAGGTGTTCATGATCAGCGCGCTGAAGCGCGACGGCGTCGATCGCCTGCTCGACGCGCTGGCCGCGGCGATGCCGGAAGGCCCGCATCTCTACCCCGAGGACGAGCTGACCGACCAGACCGAGCGGATGCTCGCCGCCGAGCTGGTGCGCGAGCAGATCTTCCTCCAGCTGCGCGATGAGGTGCCCTATGGCGCCTCGGTCGAGACCGAGAGTTTCAGCGAACGCAAAGACGGTTCGGTGCGGATCGACGTGACGATCTATGTCGCGCGCGCCGGCCACAAGAAGATCGTGCTCGGCGATGGCGGGGCGCGCATCAAGGCGATCGGTTCGCGGGCGCGGCGGGATCTCGAACGCCAGCTCGAGCGGCGGGTGCACCTGTTCCTCAACGTCAAGGAACGTCCGGGCTGGGACGAGGAGGCCGCGCGGCTGCGTGCTCTCGGCCTCGACGGCTGAACCGACGCCGGATCGGCCCAGCGCCGGTTTAGCCCAGCGCTGGTTAGGCTTGTCAGGCCGCGAGGCGGCGACGATGGTGATCGGCGTTGCCGAACATCGCGTCGATCATGGTCAGCCGCTTGAAGTAGTGGCCGGCCTTGTATTCCATCGTCATCGCGATGCCGCCATGCAGCTGGATCGCCTGCTGGCCGACGAAGTGCAACGCCTTGCCCACCCCGGCCTTGGCCAGCGCCATCGCCTTGCCGCGCGCCGCTTCATCGTCATCCGCAGCCGAAAGCGCGGCGAAGATGGCGAGGCTGCGCGCCTGTTCCAGCGCCACATACATGTCCACCGCGCGGTGCTGCAGCGCCTGGAACACCGAAATCGCCACCCCGAACTGCTTGCGCTGCTTCATGTAGTCGACAGTCAGCGCGACGAGCGCCTCCATCGCGCCAACGGCCTCGGCGCAGAGGGCGGCGATCGTCTCGTCGCGCGCGCGTTCCAGCACCGCGAGATCGCCGATCTGCTGCGCCGCCGGAACCCGCACGCTGGCGAGCGAGATTTCCGCGCCGCGCAGCAGGTCCTGCATCGGATAGCCGCGGCGGGAGACGCCTTCGGCCTTCGCATCCACCAGGAACAGGCCGATCCCGTCGCGGTCGCGCCGGCTGCCGGAGAGGCGGGCGCTGACGATCAGCCAGTCCGCCGTGTCGCCGCCGAGGACCACCGACTTCTCGCCTTCGAGGATGAAGTGATCGCCGTCGCGCTTCGCGGTGGTGGTCACGTCTTCGAGGTCGTGGCGCGAACTGCGCTCGGTATGGGCGACGGCGACGATCGTCTCGCCGGCCGCGAGTTTCGGAATCACGTCGTCCTTGACCGCAGCGCCGGCGCCGTGGCGCAGTGCTGCGCCGGCGAAGACGACCGCGGCGAGATAGGGTTCGATGGCCAGCGCCTTGCGATCTCCTCCATGACGATCATGGTCTCGACCGGCCCGCCGCCGAAGCCGCCCTGCGCCTCGTCGAAGGGCAGGGCAAGCAGCCCGGCCTCGGCATATTCGGCCCAGACCGCGCGGTCGAACCCCTCGGCAAGTTTCGCGTAGGCCTTGCGCTTTTCGAAATCGGCGTAGCGGCTGGCAAAGAGCTTGCCGACACTGTCGCGAAGCAGGCGCTGTTCTTCGGTGAAATCGAAATCCATTGTCTTGTCCTCAGAACCCCAGGATCGCCTTGGCGATGATGTTGCGCTGGATCTCGTTCGAGCCGCCATAGATCGAGATCTTCCGCCAGTTGAAATAGGTGGGTGCCGCCTCGGCCGCGTCGTCCGGCCCGATCGGCATGGCGTTGCCATCGTCATCCGGATCGGTCGAGCCCTGGAACGGCATGGCGAGCGGGCCGACGACGTCGAGCAGAAGCTCGGTCGTCGCCTGCTGGATTTCCGAGCCCTTGATCTTGAGGATCGAGGATTTCGGGTCCGGCCGGCCATGCTTGCCCGATTTGCGCGCCTCGGCGAGCACGCGGAGCTGGGTGATTTCCAGCGCCTTGAGATCGATCTCGACATCCGCGAGCTTCTCGCGGAACCAGGGCGCGTCGATCAGTTTCGCATCCCCGGCGCGCTCGATCGCGGCGAGTTCGCGAATGCGCCGCAGGCGCTGCTTCGAGGCGCCGACGCGGGCGATGCCGGTCCGCTCGTTGCCGAGCAGGAACTTCGCATAGTCCCAGCCCTTGTTTTCCTCGCCCACGAGGTTTTCCGCCGGCACCTTCACCTCGTCGAACCAGACCTCGTTGACCTCGTGCCCGCCATCGATCAGCTGGATCGGGCGGACGGTGATGCCCGGCGTCTTCATGTCGACAAGGATGAAGGAAATGCCTTGCTGTTTCTTCTCCGCCCCCGGATTGGTGCGGGCGAGGACGAAGATCCAGTCGGCGTATTGCGCAAGGGTCGTCCAGGTCTTCTGGCCGTTGATGATGTAGTGATCGCCCTCGCGGCGGGCCGTGGTCTTGAGACCGGCGAGGTCGGACCCAGCACCCGGCTCGGAGAAGCCCTGGCACCACCAGATGTCGAGATTGGCAGTTGCGGGCAGGAACTTCCGCTTCTGCTCCTCATTGCCGAAGGTCGCGATCACCGGGCCGACCATGGACACGTTGAAGGGCAGCGGGCTCGGTGCGGGGGCCGACTGCAACTCGTCGAGCAGGATGAACTCCTGCACCGGGCTCCAGTCCTGCCCGCCCCAGGCGCGCGGCCAGTGCGGCACCGCCCAGCCTTTCGCGTTCAGCTTGCGCTGCCAGTCGATGATGTCCTGCTTGCCGATCTCGCGTCCCTCGATCAGGCGCTTGCGCACATCCCGGGCAGGTTGTCGCGGATGAAGGCGCGCACCTCGTCGCGGAACGCGATTTCCTCGGGCGAAAAGCTGAGTTCCATGGCGCTCTCCTCAGTTGTTCCTGATACGGCCGGCAGCCGGGTTGCGGTTGCCGGTGCTGGTCTCTGCCCGCCCGCGCGGGGCGGCGGCGATGGGGGCCGGCCTCATGGCGCCGCGCCGCCGGAAACCCGGGCGGCCGCGTGCCGCGCGCGCTCCTCCGCCGCGAGTTCCTTGCGCGAGAACTTGCCGACCGATGTTTTCGGCAGGGTCTCGCGGAATTCGAGGGCGGCGGGCAATTCGTGCTTGCCGAGCTTGTCGGCGAGGAAGTCGCGCAGCGACTCGATCGTGAATTCCGCAGCGCCTGGTTTCAGCGTTATGAAGGCCTTGGCCGACTGGCCGCGATAGTCGTCCGGCACGCCGACGACGATGACCTCGGCGACGTCGGGGTGTTCGTAGATCGCGCTCTCGATCACGGTCGGGTAGACGTTGAAGCCGCCCGAGAGGATCATGTCCTTCTTGCGGTCGACAAGGAAGAGCATGCCGTCCTCGTCGATATAGCCGACATCGCCGGTCAGGAAATGGCCGTCCACGAAACTTCGTGTGGTTTCCTCGGGGTTCTGCCAGTAGCCGATGAAGGTGTTGGGCGACTTGATGCGGATTTCGCCGGTTTCGCCATAGGGCAGCACGCGGGAAGGATCGTCGAGGGCGACGACGTCGAGCTTGATGCCGGGCAGGGCATGCCGGCGGAGCCGAACTTGAACAGCCCGTCGAGCAGGTTGCCGGTGCCGGCGGAGGCGGTTTCGGTCATGCCCCAGCCGCCGCCGAGGCGCATGCCCGTCAGCCGCTCGAAGCGCTGCCCGATCTCCACCGGCAGCGGCGCGCCGCCCGAGCCGACCAGGCGGAGCGACGACAGGTCCCGCCGGTCGAGATCCGGCACGTTGGCGAGCGCGATCCACATCGTCGGCACGCCCGGAAAATAGCTCGCCTTCTTGACCTCGATGTCGCGCAGCGTGGTCTCGGCGTCGAATTTCAGCCGCAGCAGCAGCGTCGATCCGCGCGAGAGCTGCAACAGGCAGAGCACCACCAGCGCGTAGATATGGAACAGCGGCAGCACGCAGATCGCGCGGAATTGCTGCCCCGGCGGGAAGCGGTTCTGGCCATCGAAGAAGGTGGCATAGATCGCGACCGCCGCCCGCAGCGTCGCGTGCGTGTGCATCGCCCCCTTGGGCAGGCCGGTGGTGCCGCCGGTATATTGCAGCAGCGCGAGATCGTCCGGCGCGATGGATGGCGGCGCGAAGCGGAAGTCGCGCCCGCGCACGCGCAACGCATCGAGCGTCATCACCCGGGCATCGCCGGTCGGGATCGGCGGATGCGCCATGCCGGGAATTTCGCCGAACGCCGCGTCATCGGCGACGACGACGCGTTCGACATGGCCGGCATCGAGCAGTTTCAGCGCCATGCCGAGCATCGCGCCGAGATTGGTCGTCACCAGCGTGCGCGCGCCGGAATCGTGCAGCTTGTGGGCAAGTTCGCGCTCGGCATCCAGCGGCGAGAGATGCGCGACCACGAGCCCCGCCGTCAGCGCGCCATAGAAGCAGAACGGGTGCGCCGGCACGTTCGGCAGATAGAGCGCGATGCGCTCGCCCTTCGTGTGGCCGAGCGAGGCGAGCCCGGCGGCCACCTCGCCGATGGCGGCGCCGAGTTCGGCGAAGCCGGTTTCACGATCGCGGTATTCCAGCGCGGGCCGGGCGGCGTTTTCGGCGATGCTGCGCGCGATCATGGCCGGGATCGTCTCGGCCGGGATGTCGATATCCCAGCCGAGACCGGGCGGATAATTCCGCTCCCAGGGGAACGGCCGGGCGCTCATGACGCAGCTTTCGCGTCCTGGGCGAAATCCGCGAAGCCCTGGCCTGCCGCCGCGAGGCGGCGCAGCAGGGCGCAGGGGGCGAGCGTCTCGTCGCCTACCGCCTGGGCGTAGTGCTCAAGCCGGGCGGCGATGTCCTTCAGCCCGACGAGGTCGGCATGGAAGCACGGCCCGCCGCGCCAGACCGGCCAGCCATACCCATAGACCCAGACGACATCCACATCGGACGGGCGGATGGCGATGCCTTCCTCGAGGATGCGGGCCGCCTCGTTGATCATCGGGTAGGTCATGCGTTCGAGAATTTCCTGGTCGGAAATCGCGCGCCGGGTGATGCCGAGCGCTGTCGCCTTGTCCTTGATCAGCGCCTCGACCTCGGGGTCGGGCGTCGGCACGCGACTGCCGTTTTCGTAGATGTAGTAGCCGCGGCCGGTCTTCTGGCCGAAGCGGCCCATCTCGCACAGCGCGTCCGACACCGGTGCTGTGGCGCCGCGATGCTTGCGGATCCGCCAGCCGACATCGAGCCCGGCCAGATCGCCCATGGCGAACGGGCCCATCGGGAAGCCGAACGCCTTGACCACGGCATCGACCTGCTGCGGCAGCGCACCTTCCAGCATCAGCCGCTCGCACTCGATGGTGCGGCGCGCCAGCATGCGGTTGCCGACGAAGCCATCGCAATTGCCGACGACGACCGGCACCTTGCCCAGCGTCTTGCCCACCGCGATGGCGGTGGCGATCGACTGCGCCGAACTGTCCTTGCCGCGCACGATCTCCAGCAGCTTCATCACATTGGCCGGCGAGAAGAAATGCATGCCGAGAACGTCGCCCGGCCGCTTCGTTGCGGCGGCGATGGCGTCGACATCCAGCGTCGAGGTGTTGGTCGCGAGCAGTGCGCCTTGCCGGGCGATGCCATCGAGCCGGGCGAAGACCTCCTTCTTGAGCCCGAGTTCCTCGAACACCGCCTCGATCACGATATCGGCCTCGGCGATCACGCCCCAGCCGGTGCTGCCGGAGAACAGGGCCATGCGTTTCTCGGTGGTGCCCGCCGGCAGCGCGCCGCGCTGGACCGAGACGTCGTAGGTGCTGCGCACGCGGTCGAGCCCGCGGGACAGTGCCGCCTCGTCGGTCTCGACGATGGTGACCGGGATGCCCGCATTGGCGAAATTCATCGCGATGCCGCCGCCCATCGTGCCGCCGCCGATGACGACGGCGCGGCCGATTTTTGCACCCTTCACCTCGGGGCCGATGCCGGGAATCTTCTGCGCCTCGCGCTCGGCGAAGAAGACATGCCGCTGGGCGCGCGACTGGTCGCCGACGACGAGGCGCATGAACGCCTGCTGCTCGGCCTTCGCACCTTCGTCGAAGGGCAGGGTGAAGGAATTGCGAACGGCCTCGACGCAGGCCGCCGGCGCCTCGACACCCTTGAGCCGCTTCGTCGCCTCGGCGGCGGCGGCCTCGAAGGCGGACGGGTCGGCCTTGGCGGCGGCAATCCTGTCGCTCCGGTCGCGCACGCGGATCAGCCGGGTCGGGTCGATCGTATGGGCGAAGTCGATCGCGCCCTGCACCGGCTCGGCGACGATCGCATCGATCAGCCCATCGGCCAGCGCGGCCTTGGCGCCGATCATTTTCCCGGAGACGATGGCTGCCACCGCCTTTTCCGGCCCGATCAGCCGCGGCAGGCGCTGCGTGCCGCCAGCCCCTGGCAGCAGGCCGAGCTTGACTTCAGGCAGGCCCATCCGCGCGGACTCGACGGCGACGCGATAATGGCAGCCGAGTGCCAGTTCCAGTCCGCCGCCGAGCGTGGTGCCGAACAGGGCGGCGATGACCGGCTTGCGGCAATTGTCGAACCGCTCGATCACCTCGTGCAGGCCCGGCGCGCGCGGCGGCTTGCCGAATTCGGTGATGTCGGCGCCGGCGGAGAAGGTGCGCCCCTTGCAGGCGAGCACGATGACCCGGACCGACGCATCCGCCTCCGCTGCCGCGAGCTGCTCGACCAGCCCGGCCCGCACGGCATGACCGAGCGCGTTAACCGGGGGATTGTCGATCGAGATGACGGCGACGCCGTTGGCGATTTCGAGCCCGACTTTCTGCTCGCTCATGTGTCCTCCGCTTGTATGGCCGAACCCGGCACCATTGGTTAAGCGTTTATCGCTTGCGGTCGGGACCGATGCAAGACCCCCGGGCGCGGTCGCGCCGGCTCAGAGCCCGGAGCCGACCATCTCGCGCGCGAACCAGGCGATCGCCGGCAGCGGGTTGGCGGCGATGGCGTGCGGATCGCGCGGGGCGAGGCCGGCGAGGTTGGGCAGGCCCGGCGGCGGCGACACCGCCGCGTTCACCGGCCAGAATGACGAGTCCATGTCGTCGGCCGCGAGCGCCGCGCGCTGGCCGGCGGGCGAGCAGGCAAAGGCGATGAACGCCATGGCCGCCTGGCGCAGGGCCTGATCGAGATGCTGCGGCATCGCGATCAGGCTCGGCATCAGCACGGCGGGGGCGGGAATGACGGCGTCGAGCGAGGGATCGACGCGTGAGGCGATGTGAAAGGCGACGGCCGAGCGGACAAGGGCGAGCTGGATGGCGCCGCTGCGCAGGGCCGCGACGGTGTCGGCGGTGGACGCGTAGATATGCAACCCGGCGCCCCGGAGTGCCGTGACGAAGCCGCGCCCCGCCGGCCAGCCCTCGGCGGCGAGCAGGCTGGCGAGGCCGCCCCAGGCGGCATCGTCCATGCCCGGATCGGCCATGCCGGTGAGGCCGCGGCGGGAGGGGGCGAGCAGGCCCCGCCAGTGCGCCGGGGCGGTGAAGGGGGCCGATTTCGGCATCAGCAGCACGCCGCCGAGTTCGAGCCCGGTCGGGATCGCGCTGCCATCCGGCGGGATGAGGGCGGCGGCGCGCGGCGACAGCCCGGCCGGCACGGGCAGATGCCGCGCCAGCAGCCCCCGCGCATCGAGGGCGATGGCGGTCGGCGTGCCGGTGAACCAGGCGAGCGCCCAGCGCGGGCGGGCGCCCTCGCGCGCGATCCGGTCGGCAAGACCCGTGGCGGCGGGCGGCGGATGCGCACGGCGATGCCGGTTTTCGCGGTGAAGGCGCGGGCGACGGCGGGCGCATAATCGAGTCGCGAATACAGGGTGAGGGATCTGGCCCGTGCGGCGAAGGGCACGCCGAGCAGGCAGGCGAGGACAAGCGGAACGAGACGGCGCATCTAGATACTCCCGGCAACCCGCTCGATCACGCCCGACCAGTCGGCCGCGCGTTCCTGGCGGAAAAGGCGCAATGACGGGTACCAAGGTGTGTCCTCGCGGTCCAGCAGCCAGCGCCAGTCGGGCGTGTAGGGCAGGATGACGGAGGTGGCCACGCCGGCCGCGCCCGCCAGATGGGCGACCGAGGTGTCGATCGTCACCAGCCGGTCGAGGCAGTGCAGGATCGCCAGGGTATCGGTGAAATCGAAGATCGACGGGCCGAGATTGACCAGCGGCGCGCGGCCGAAATAGTTGCCGACCTCGTCGATCCGGTCGCCTTTCTGCACGGTGACGATGGCGATGTCGGGCCGGGCGAAGAGCGGCGCGAAGCGCCCGAGCCGCACCGTGCGCTTGTGGTCGTTCAAGTGGGCAGGGCGGCCGGCCCAGACCAGGCCGACGCGCTTCAGCCCCGGCGGCACCAGCGTGGCGAGGCGCCGGCGCCAGGCCTCGACCATGCGCGGGTCGGCCCGCAGATAGGGGATTTGAGCCGGAATCGTCGCGATCGTCGTGCCGGCGAGGCGCGGCAGGCCGGAGAGCGGTATATAGGCGTCGTACTCGCCGGCGGCGGCCCAGCTGTCCGCGAACCGGCCGATCTCGGGGAGTTGCCGCAGCAGCGGCTTCAGGGAGCTTTCGCAGGCGAGGACGGGGTTTGGCGCGCGGGCGGCGGCCCAGGGGATGTAGCGGCCGAACTGGATGCAGTCGCCGAACCCCTGGTCGGCCACCAGCAGCAGCCGCCCCTCGGGCAACGGGCTGCCATCCCATTGCGGCTTGTCGGTTTTCGGCAGCATGCCCTCGGCCTGCTTCAGCTTGAAACGCCACTCGTAGCTCTCCCAGCCTTCCGCCAGCCGCCCGCCGAGCAGCAGCAGCTCGGCGCGGGCGAAATGCGCCTCGGCGAAGTCGGGCGCGAGTGCGATGGCGCGGTCGACGGCTTCGATTCCGGCATCAAGCTCGTGGCGCTCAAGGTGGATGAGCGCGAGGTTATGATGCGCGTCGCGATTGTCCGGCGCCAGGGCGGCGGCGCGCAACGCGGTCGCCAGCGCGTCGTCGAGCCTGCCGGCTCTGCGATAGATGTAGCTGGCGTTGCGCGGATAGAGCGCGACGTCCGGCGCGAGGGCGAGCGAGGCCTCGATCAGTTCGATGGCCCGCGGAATGTCGCCGCGCCGATGCGCCAGCATGCCGGCGAGGTGCAGCATGTGCGGGTGCCGCGGCAAGGCGGCGGCGGCGCGCGCGGCCAGCGCCTCGGCATCGTGAAGCCGTCCCTCGCGCTCGAGCGCGGTGATTTCCGCGATCAACTCGCCGACCGTGGTATTTGTTGTCCGTGGCGTGGCGGCGTTCATGCGGGTCGTGTCTCCGGTGCGGCATAGCCGAGACGTTCGATCCAGGGGGCCAGAACGGGCATCGCCTCGCCGAAGACGTCGCCGAAAAGCCGATGCCGGAACACCGCCCGCCGATGCAGCGGCTCCAGCTCGGCCCGATAGGCGGGAACGCGCGGGACGGCGCGGGGCGGCGCCGCGACCATCGCCGCGGGATCGCCGGCATGGCCGATGAAGGCGAGCACGCGGCCGACCGTCGCTTCCGTGTCGCCGACCAGATCCTCGTAGCGCACGGCGAGGTATCGCATGGTCACTTGCCCGCGGACCTGCGCGATCGCGCTCATCTGCGCATCGTAAAGCCGGGCGAGGCTGGCCAGCGTGACGCCGGCATCGCCTTCGTACAGCCTGTCCTGCGCGAAGCCGGACAGCACGACGTCGAGCGGGTGGCGCAGCACATGGATCACCGGCGCATCGGCGAACACTGTGGTGACAAGGCCGAGCAGCCAGGGCAGGTCGGGGTGGCGGTCGGTGACGAAGCGCGCCTGCGGCCCGGCGATGCCGTTGGCGCGCAGCAGGGACGCGTAGCGCATGGCGAGAACACCGGGAATGTCCCGCGCCTCGCCGGCGGCGATGGCGTGGAGCGCGGCCGGAAAGCTGGCCTCGGGGCCGCCGAAGCTGGCGACCAGCGAGGCCAGCAGGCGGGCGAGGGCGGGCAGCGGCGCGCGGCTGTCGCCGGGATCGATGTCCGGGGCCTGGGCGAGCAGATGTTCGAGCAGCGACGAGCCCGAGCGCGGCGTGCCGAGCAGGAAGACCGGCTTCGGCGTGTTCGCCGGCGTTTCCGCCCGCGGCAGCCCCAACAGCCGGTTGGCCTGGAAGGTGCTCTGGATGGCCGCGAGCCTCGCCTCGATCGGTGCGGGGTCGAAGCGACGCCTGGCATGGTCACGTTGAAAGGCGCGGCCGGCCTGATAGGCGGCCCAGGCGTCTTCGTACCGACCGAGGCGCTCGAGGGCGCGGCCCCGCAGGGCCAGCTCCGTCGTCATCAGGGGCTGTGGCGCGATCCGGGCCTCGGTGGCGGCGATCCGCTCCAGCACCGCCCCGGCCTCGCCCGCGCGCAGCCTGACGAGGTCGAGCAGAACCGCGAGGCTGCGATTGTCGGGGTCGGCCGCCGCGGCCTCGGCGGCCAGCGCCGCGGCGGCATCGTGCCGGCCGCGCCCCGCCTCGACCTGCGCGAGCTCGCCAATGCGGTGCGGCGTGCGGCCGGCGCCTTGCAGGACCCGCGCATAGATCAGCGTCGCCTCGTCCAGCCGCCCCTGCTGGCGCAGGTTCCAGGCGAGATTGCCCAGCAGGACCGGGTCCGTGGTTTCCGACAACGCCTCGGCGATACGGTAATGCCGTTCGCCATAGGCGGCCCGGCCGGTTGCGGTCTGGATCAGGCCCAGCAGGTGATGCCCGACCGGATCGCGCGGAGCCAGCATGACGGCCCGCCGCGCCGGTGCTTCCGCCTCGGCGTGGCGGCCCGCGTTGACCAGAAGGTGCGCATGTTGGACATGGGCGGCCGGGGTTTCGGGCGGCAGGGCCGCGATCCGGGCGGCCAGCGCGATGGCGGCCGCGATCCGCCCTTCCGCGCGGCGTTTATCGTAAAGCAGCCGCAGCGCTTCGGGATGTAGCGGCGCGAGGTCGAGGATCTGGAGCACGAGCCGCTCCGCCTCGAGATGACGCCCGGCATCCGCGGCGGCGCGGGCCTGTTTCATGTGCGGGGCGATCAGCGCGTGATGCGCGGGATCCGGCGGGCCACCCTCATCGAGGGCGCAGCAGCGCCGTGCCCGCAGGCCAGACCCGCAGTTGCAGGGGGTCGGGTCAGGGCGTGGCACAAGCGGCGACAGGCTGACATTCATGATAACATCATGCAGGCTTTGCCGTGAGGCGCAAGGCTGAAGTGACGCCGCTAATTGCAAATAAATCTCAAATAAAACAAGGTGCTTGACCTCTTGGGACGGTGCGGCCATGTCTTGCGCATGCGCAATTTTTCAGAACTGTCGGACCGCGAAATCCTGGCCCTCGCCATCGGCGCCGAGGAGGAGGACGGCCGGATCTATGCCGACATCGCCGAATCGCTTCATGCCGATTTCCCGGCCTCGGCGAAGGTGTTTTCCGAGATGGCGGCGGAAGAGAGCGATCATCGTCGTGCGCTGATCGATCTCTACCAGCGGAAATTCGGCGACCATATCCCGCTGATCCGCCGGCAGGATGTCCGCGGGTTCCTGGCCCGCAAGCCGGTCTGGCAAGTGCCGAAACCCACGATCAACGATGTCCGCAAGCTGGCCGAGAGCATGGAGGCGGAAACCCAGAATTTCTACCGCCTCGCCGCCAGCCGCACGAGCGACGCGGCGACGCGCAAGCTGCTCGGCGACCTTGCCGAGGCGGAAGCCGGTCATGAGCGCCTTGCCGATCGTCTCGCCCGCGAGAACCTGACCGAGGAAGTGCGCTCCGCCGAGGACGATACCGCCCGCCGCAATTTCGTGCTGCGCTACATCCAGCCCGGTCTCGCCGGGCTGATGGACGGCTCGGTGTCCACCCTGGCGCCGGTCTTCGCCGCCGCCTTCGCCTCCGGCAGCCCGTGGCAGGCCTTCATCGTCGGCATCGCCGCCTCGCTCGGCGCCGGCATTTCCATGGGCTTCGCCGAGGCCCTGTCCGACGATGGCAGCCTGACCGGCCGGGGTTCGCCGCTGATGCGCGGCGCGATCACCGGCGCGATGACGACGCTGGGTGGCCTCGGCCACACGCTGCCCTTCCTCATCCCGAATTTCTGGACCGCGATGGTGCTGGCCTTCGCCGTCGTCGTTGTCGAACTCGGAGCGATTTCCTGGATTCGCACCAAATACATGGACACGCCGCCGTTGCAGGCCGCCCTTCAGGTGGCGCTCGGCGGCGCTATCGTCTTTGCCGTGGGTGTTGCGATCGGCAGTAGTTGACGTTTAGGGGAACCCTCGGCACAGTCGGGGGATGAGCGCCGCACAAGATCTTCGAAACAGGCTGGCGATTCCGGTCATCGGGTCGCCGCTGTTCATCATCTCCAATCCGAAACTGGTCATTGCCCAGTGCATCGCCGGCATTGTCGGTTCGTTTCCGGCGCTGAACGCCCGGCCGGCCGCGCAACTCGACGAGTGGCTGGCAGAAATCACCGAAACGCTGGCGGCCTGGGACCGTGCGCATCCCGACCGCAAGGCGGCGCCCTTCGCGGTCAACCAGATCGTGCACCGCTCCAACGCGCGGCTTGAGCAGGATCTCGAACTCTGCGTGAAATACCGCGCGCCGCTGGTGATCACCTCGCTGGGCGCGCGGCCGGAGGTGAACCAGGCGGTGCATGGCTATGGCGGCATCGTGCTGCACGACATCATCAACAACCGCTTTGCCCGCAAGGCGATCGAGAAGGGGGCGGACGGGCTGATCGCCGTGGCTGCCGGCGCGGGCGGCCATGCCGGCACGCTCTCGCCCTTCGCGCTGGTGCAGGAGATCCGCACCTGGTTCCACGGGCCGCTCGCGCTCTCCGGCGCGATCGCGACCGGCCGTGCCGTGCTCGCCGCCGAGGCGATGGGGGCGGACTTCGCCTATATCGGCTCGGCCTTCATCGCCACCGAGGAGGCCAATGCGGGCGAGGCCTACAAGCAGGCGATCGTCGGCAGCGGCGCTGAAGATATCGTCTACACCAATCTCTTCACCGGGGTGCATGGCAACTATCTGCGCCCGAGCATCGTTGCCGCCGGGCTCGACCCGGACAACCTGCCGCAGAGCGATGCCTCGGCGATGAATTTCCACGAGGGCGCCAAGGCCAAGGCGTGGAAGGACATCTGGGGTTCGGGGCAGGGGATCGGCGCGGTCGATGCGGTGTTGCCGGCGGGCGAGCGGGTCGCGCGGCTGATCGCCGAATACCGCGCGGCGCGCGCCGCCCTGTGCGGCTGAGCGCCGCTCAGGCGAACGGGTAGGGGCCGCCGCGCTCCAGCGCCCGCTGCCATGCCGGCCTTGCGTGGATCGCGGCGAGAAAGGCGTTGAGCCGCGGGTAATTGCCGCGCAGCAGCCCCCTTGTGTTCGCCGCCTCGATCGGGAAGCTCATCATGATGTCGGCGCCGGTCAGCGCATCGCCGGCGAACCAGGCCGAGTTCGCCAGCGCGTCTTCCCAGAACCGGATATTGGCGCCGAGATTGGGGTCGAGAAACGCATCCCCCACCTTGTTGCCGATGGCGCGCATCAGCGGCTTGAGCACGAAGGGCGCCTGTTTCGGCATTTCGTCGAATACCAGCTTCATCACCAGGAACGGCATCGCCGAGCCCTCGGCATGGTGCAGCCAGTAGGTGTAGCGGCGCCGCTCGTCGGTGCCCTCGGGCGGAATCAGCCGCCCCTTGCCGTAGGTGCCGATGAGGTATTCGACGATCGCGCCGGTCTCGGCGACGGTGATGCCGCCATCGGTGATCACGGGTGACTTGCCGAGCGGATGGACCGCGCGGAGGGATGGCGGGGCGAGCTTGGTCTTCCGGTCGCGGTCATAATGCTGCACCTCGTATTCGAGGCCGAGTTCTTCGAGCAGCCAGAGCACGCGCTGCGAGCGCGACGCTTCGAGATGGTGAACGACGATCATGGTGTCGCGGTCTCCGGCAGGGTCATCCAGGATGGAATATCGGGCGTCAGCACGATGCCGTCGAGGCTTAGCGGGGTGCCCAGCGCATCGAGCCGCAGCAGTGCGAGGCCGCGCCGGCCGAGGCTCGTCCGCAGCGTGCCGACCTCGCGGCCGCCGGCGGTGATCGCTCCGGCGGCGGGCAGCTCGGCTTCGGCTTCGACCGGAACAAGCCGGCGCTTGACCAGCCCCCGGTAGCGGGTGCGGGCGGTGAGTTCCTGCCCCATGTAGCAGCCCTTGTCCCAGTCGATCCCGTTCAGCTCGCCGAAGCCGGCTTCCATCAGCAGGGTCTTTTCCGGTTCGAGATCGTCGTGATCCGGCAGGCCGAGCGCCAGCCGGTGGGCGCGATAGGCGGGTTCATCCGCCGCTCCGGCCAGCGGCGCCGGAGCCAGTATCCGGTGGCCGGCTTCGGGCAGGCGCGGATCGGCGGCGGTGATCGCGCCGGGGGGTGTGACAGGGAGCGCGCCGCCCCATGCGGCATGCACGGCGAAGTCGTCCGACCGGTCGCGCAGGGTGACCTGGCTGCGCAGCCGGAAGCGCGAGAGCCGGCGGATCAACTCCGCGACCGCCGCGCGCGGTGACTCCAGCAGGAGCGACTTGCCCGCGGCAAGAATGAAGAATTCGGCCAGATAGCGCCCCTGCGGCGTGAGCAGCGCGGACCAGACGGCCCGGCCCGGTTCCGCCTTCGTCACGTCGTTCGACACGAGGCCCTGGAGAAAGGCGACACGGTCGGGTCCCTCGATCCCGACCACGCCGCGCGCGGGAAGATATGCGATCGTCGTCATGATCGGGATGTGGCCCCTTGGCCGTGCGGCGGCAAGCCGTGCTACAGCCACCGCAGCATGAGAATCCTGTTCATAGCCTCGTCCCGCATCGGCGACGCGGTGATCGCCTCCGGCGCGATGGAACGCATCCGGCGCGATTATCCCGGCGCGCGGCTGACAGTGGCCTGCGGCGCCGCTTCCGCCGGCGTGTTCGCGCGGCTGCCGGGGCTGGAGCGGTTGATCGTTTTCGAGAAGCAGCGGCAGGATCGCCACTGGCTCTCGCTGTGGAGCCGGCTGGTGCGCGATCGCTGGGAGGTGGTGGTGGATTTTCGTGGCTCGGCGCTGGCCTATACGCTGCGCGCCGGGCGGCGGATCGTGGTGCGCGGCGGGCGGCGGCCCGGCCGGCGCTACCGGCAGGTCGGCGCCTCCTGCGGGTTCGAGCCGGCGCCGCTGCCGGTGGTCTGGACTGCGCCGGCGGACCGCGCCATCGCCGCCCGCCTGCTGCCCGAGGGCGCGCCGGTGCTCGGCCTCGGCCCGACCGCGAACTGGGATGGCAAGATCTGGCCGGCCGAGCGCTTCGTCGCCCTGGCTCGCGCGCTGGAGTATCGGCGCGTTGCGGTCTTCGGCGGCCCGGGCAAGGCCGAGGCGGCGCGCGCCGCCCCGGTGCTTGCGGCGCTGCCCGGCGCGATCGACCTGGTCGGCCGCGTATCGGTGGTCGAGGCGGCCGCCTGCCTCGCCCGCTGCGCCCTGTTCGTGGGCAATGATTCCGGGCTCATGCACCTTGCCGCCGCCGCCGGCACGCCGACGCTCGGCCTGTTTGGCCGTTCCCGCGCTTCCGAATACGCGCCCGCCGGCCCCTGTGCCGCCTTCGTCGCGGCGCCCGGCCCCGAGGGCGAGGCGCCGATGCAGGGGTTGGGCGTGGAGCCGGTGATCGCGGCGGCGCGAGACCTCGCGGCGCGGGCGGTGGCGGCATGAGGATCGCGCAACTGATGGCCGGTGCCGCGAATGGCGGCGCCGAGCTGTTCTTCGAGCGGATGACGCTGGCGCTGCACGAGGCCGGCGAGACGGTGCTGCCGGTGATCCGCCCCGATCCGGCGCGGATGAGCCTGCTGCGCGGCGCGGGGCTCGATCCGGTCGGGCTGCGCTATGGCGGCCCGCTCGATCTCCTCACCCGCCCGCGCGCGGGGGCGGCGCTGCGCGGCTTCGGCGCCGAGTTGGCGATGGCGTGGATGAGCCGCGCCGCCTTTCACGCGCCGCGCGGCGACTGGGCGCTCATCGGCCGGCTCGGCGGCTACTACCCGCTGAAATATTTCCGCCGCTGCGATCATCTGGTCGGCAACACCCGCGACATCGTGCGCTGGATCGGCGCGCAGGGCTGGCCGCGCGAGCGCATCGCCTACCTGCCCAATTTCGTCGCCGATTTCGCCGCCGAGCCGCCCGCCGCGCGCGAGGCGCTCGGCGTGCCGGCATCGGCACCGCTGGTGCTCGCCCTCGGGCGGCTGCACGAGGTCAAGGGGTTCGACGATCTGATCCGCGCGATCGAGCCGGTCTCCGGCGCGCATCTGGTGATCGCCGGCGAGGGGCCGGAACGCGCTGGTCTGGAGGCGCTGGTCGCCGCGCGCGGGCTTGGCGGGCGGGTCCATCTCGCCGGCTGGCGGCGCGATGTCGGCGCGCTGCTGCGGATGGCCGACCTGTTCGTCTCGTCCTCGCGCCATGAACCGCTCGGCAACATGGTGCTGGAGGCGTTCTCCGCCGCGACCCCGGTGGTGGCGGTTGCCGCCGAGGGGCCGCGCGAGGTGATCCGCGACGGGGTGGATGGCGTGCTGGTGCCGCTCGGCGACACGCAGTCCCTCTCCGCCGCGATCGCGGCCCTGCTCGCCGATCCCGCCCGCCGCGCCGATTTCGCCGCCGCCGGCCGGGCGCGGTTCGAGGCGGAGTTCGCCGCCCCGGTCGTGATGGCGACCTGGCGCGATTACCTTTCCGGGGTGCGGCGCTGATGTGCGGCATCGCGGGTCTCGCGCTGAAGCCGGGGGCGCGGATCGCGCCGGAAACCCTCGCAGCGCTCGCCCGGGCGCTGGCGCATCGCGGGCCGGATGGCGCGGGCACCCATGTCAGCGAGCGCGCGGCGCTGGTGCATACAAGGCTCGCCATCGTCGATCTCGCGACCGGCGACCAGCCGCTGTTCGGCGCCGGCGCCGCGCTGATCGGCAATGGCGAAATCTACAACAACCGCGAGCTGCGCGCTTCCCTGCCGCAGGTTCCTTTCCGCACCGGCAGCGATTGCGAGCCGCCGCTCCACCTCGCCCGCGTCGAGGCGGACATCGTGCCGTCGCTGCGCGGGATGTATGCGCTGGCGATCGACGATTCCGAGCGCGGCGTGGTGACGCTGGTGCGCGATCCGTTCGGCATCAAGCCGCTCTACCGCTGCGCCGCCGATCAGGGCACCGCGTTCGCCTCCGAGCCGCAGGCGCTGCTCGCCGCCGGGCTCGCGAAACGGCGGATTGACACCGCGCGCCTCGTCGAGCTGCTGCAACTGCAATTCACCACCGGCACCGCGACGGTCTTCGCCGGGATCGAACGGGTGCCGCCGGGCGCGCTGCTCACCTTGCGCGATGGCGCCGAGGCGGCACTGCTCGGCCATCCGCCGATCGAGCCGGGCGAGGCGCCGCGCGACGAGGATGCGGCCCTCGTCGCGCTCGATGCGGTGCTGGCGCAATCGGTCGAGCTGCACCAGCGCAGCGACGTGCCCTATGGCGTGTTTCTCTCCGGCGGGATCGACAGCGCCGCGATTCTCGCCCTGATGGCGCGGCTGAACGAGACGCCGGTGCTCGCCTTCACCGCCGGATTCGACCGCGACACGGTGGCCGACGAGCGCGACGATGCCGCGGCGACCGCCCGCGCCGTGGGCGCGCGGCACGAGCGGATCGAGATCACCGAGGCGATGACCTGGCGGCACCTGCCCGCCATCGTCGCCGCGATGGACGATCCGGCCGCCGATTACGCCATCATCCCCACCTGGTTCCTCGCCCGCCATGCGCGCCAGAGCGTGAAGGTCGTTCTCTCGGGCGAGGGCGGGGACGAGATGTTCGCCGGCTACGGACGTTACCGCGCGGCGGCGCGGCCCTGGCCCTTCGCCCGGCCGATGCGCGCCCGCGGCGCGTTCGACGGGCTCGGCCTGCTGCGCGATGACGGCGATGCCTGGCGCGCCGGCCTGCTGCGCGCGCGGCAGGCGGCGGGCGGCGGCGGCCTCGGTCGCGCGCAGCGCGAGGATGTCGCGACCTGGCTGCCCGACGACCTGCTGCTCAAGCTCGATCGCTGCCTGATGGCGCATGGCGTCGAGGGGCGCACGCCGTTCCTCGACCGCGAGGTGGCGCGCTTCGCCTTCGCCCTGCCGGATAGGCTGCGGGCGCGCCGGGGGCTCGGCAAATATCTGCTGCGCAAATGGCTGGAGGCGAATCTGCCGGCGGCGCGCCCCTTCGCCCGCAAGCAGGGGTTCGATGTGCCGGTCGCCGCCTGGATCGCCGGGCAGGGCCAGCGCCTTGGCGAGCTGGTGTCGCGCGCGCCGGTCATCGCCGAGGTCGCGGCGCCGGCGCGCGTGCGCGACCTGTTCGACCGCGCGGCCGACCGCCGGGCCGGCGTGGCATGCTGGCGGTTGCTGTTCCTTGCCCTGTGGCATCACCGCCACGGGCTCGGCGGCGCCGCCGATGGCGATGTGTTCGAAACACTGGGAGAACGGGCATGACCGAGCGCTATGATCTGATCATCGAGAACGGCACCCTGATCCTGCCCTGGGGCGAGGCAACCGGGCGGATCGGCGTGCGGGACGGGCGGATTGCCACCCTCGCCGCCGCGGGCGAGGCGGCCGAGACGATCGACGCGCGCGGCCTGCACGTGCTGCCGGGGCTGATCGACCCGCATGTGCATTTCCGCGACTCCGGCAGCGGCGAGCTGCCGGCGGTCGAGACGATGGAAACCGGCACGCGCGGTGCGGTGCTCGGCGGCATCACCGCGATCTTCGACATGCCGAACACCGGCACGCCGGCTACCGGACAGGCGGCGCTGGCGGCGAAGCGGGACTCGCTCGCCGGCCGGGCGTGGTGCGATGTCGGCCTCTATGTCGGCGCGACGAAGGACAATATCGCCGAACTCGCCACCCTCGAGGCCGAGCCCGGGATCTGCGCGATCAAGGTTTTCGCCGGCTCCTCAACTGGTAACCTGCTGGTCGAGGATGACGCCTCGATCGAACGTGTGATGCGCGCCGGACGGCGGCGGATCGCCTTCCATTCCGAGGATGAATACCGCCTGCAGGCGCGGCGCGGCGAATTCTCCACCGGCATGGCCTACGCCAACCACGCGGTCTGGCGCGACCCGGAATGCGCGGCGCTCGGCACAAGGCGGATCATGGCGCTAGCCCGCCGCACCGGCCGCCCGGCGCATATCCTGCATGTCTCGACCGAGGAAGAATTCGCCTATCTGCGCGATTTTCGCGATGTCGCCAGCGTCGAGGTGCTGGTCAATCACCTGACCCAGATGGCGCCCGACGCCTATGACCGGCTTGGCGCCTATGCGGTGATGAATCCGCCGATCCGCGATCGGCGCCATGTCGAGGCGGCGTGGCGCGCGGTGGCGGATGGGCTGGTGGACACGATCGGCTCAGACCACGCGCCGCATCCCCGGGAAGCGAAGGAACGCCCCTGGCCGGAAACCGCGGCCGGGCTGACCGGCGTGCAGACCCTGGTGCCGGTGATGCTCGACCAGGTGGCGAAGGGGCGGCTGCCGCTCACCCGGCTGGTCGATCTCATGGCGGCGGGGCCGGCGCGGATTTACGGCGCGGTCGGCAAGGGGCGGATCGCCGCCGGCTATGACGCCGATTTCACCCTGGTTGACCTGCGGCGCCAGCAGCGCATCGAGGCGGGTTGGCTCGCCAGCCCCTGCGGCTGGTCGCCGTTCGAGGGCGAGCGCGTCACCGGCTGGCCGGTGATGACGATCATCCGCGGCCGGGTGGCGATGCGCGATGGCGCCGTGACGGGAACGCCCGCGGGGCGGAGCGTTGTCTTCCGCTCCTGACCCGCACGGCCCGTCCGGGAGGGGGCGATCATCGCGATATCAAGGGTATAGGTTGCCGGCAGCGGGCTCGGCGGGCGCGTGTCCAATTCCATGCTGGCCCTCGGGTCGAAAAACCTGTATAAGGACCGCACGGCGCTTTTCGGTTCTGGTTGCTGCGTGCGTTACGGCGTTACCGCCTTCGACACCTCCCCAAGTTGAAGAGTTAGCTGGCCCGCATATCGCGGGCTGCCGTTTGTTTGGAGAGTCGCGATGTCGACAGGTACTGTTAAGTGGTTCAACGCAACCAAGGGCTATGGCTTCATCCAGCCGGATGACGGGTCGAAGGACGTGTTCGTGCACATTTCCGCCGTCGAGCGCGCCGGCCTCGGCCGGATCGACGAGGGTCAGCGCCTTGAATTCGAGGTCCGCAAGGGCCGCGAAGGCAAGATGTCTGCCGAGAACCTGAAGGCGGCCTGAACCCGCCTGTCTCGGAAAAGGCGCCGTGCGAACGGCGCCTTTTTTGTTGCCCGCACGTCAGCGCTGGGTGATGACCCCATAGGCGAGCGACTTGAAGGTATGCGCCTTCGGATGGCCGAGTACCACGACCCGGCCTTCGCCATACATCGTCACATTGGCGTCCTTGCTGGCGAAGACGATCAGGTTCGCCTGGCCCCGCGCCGCGATGCGCGCGCCGGCGGCGTGCAGCCCGCTCGCATCGATCGAGGCAACGCCGCGCGAGACCATGCTGAACCGCCCGACCTGCCCCGACAGCGTGGCGGCCGCCGCGCCGTCATTGGTGAAGTCGAAGCGTGGTCCTGAAAGCCCCCGCAATTCCGCGCGGACGAACCCCCTCGTCGTCAGTTCTGCAAGCGCTGGCGCGGTGATCGTCACCTCCACGGTCTCGCGCTTCGGCAGGTCGAGCGGGGCGGGGCGGTCGATCAACAGTACGCCGCGCTTCACGCTCACGGCGAGGTTTTCCACCAGATAGGGATCGCCGGCGAGCCGCACCGACCGCGCAGCACCGGAGGTGAAATCGAGCCGGAACCGGCCATGCAGGGCGATCGCATCGAATGGCCCGACATGTTCGACGATCACCCGTGGCGCCGCCACGGCGTTTCCGGCGCCCGCCAGAAACAGCGCCGCGACGAAGATGGCGGGGTTTCCGCGTAATTTCATCGACGATCCTCCTGTGGCGAGCCTATCGGTTTTGCACAGTCCCGGGCAAGTATGGCGTCGGCTGGAAAGCCTACCCGCCGCGGCGGATGATGCCGGTGCCGAATTTCGCCCGCAACCGCTCGACTGCATCCTCGCGGGCGGCGCGGCGGGGCGTTTCCCGGTCGACCAGATCGCCGCGATCGGCCTCCGCCGCCGCGGCGAGCCGGGCCGCGCCGATCCCGATCAGCCGGTAGCGCGGGCCCGCCGCACGCATCAGGATGGGCTTCGCCGCCTCGAAGATGGTCTCGGCCAGCTGCGTCGGCCCGGTCAGCCGCACCGCATGGGTATGCGTCTCGAAGCTGGCGGTCTTGAGCTTGAGCACGAGCCCGGCGGCGGCGAAGCCCTCGGCGCGCAGCCGCCGGGCGAGTTTCTCGCAGAGCGGAAACAGGGCGCGGGCGAGGGAGGCCGCATCGTCGATATCCTCGGCGAAGGTCGTCTCCGCGCTGATCGATTTCGTCGCCCGCGCGGGGTCGATCGGGCGTGGATCGATGCCGCGGGCGCGTGCGGCCAGCATCGGCCCGTCCTCGCCGAGCCGGGCGCGGGCGGAGCGGTCGTCGAGGGCTGCGAGCTGGCCAACGCGGGTGATCCCCATGCCGGCGAGTTTCCGCGCCAGCGCCGGGCCCACGCCGGGAAGAATGCCGACCGGCTCCGGCGCCAGCACCGCCGCCGCCTCCGACCCCAGCACCGCGAAGCCGCGCGGCTTGTCACGCTCGGCGGCGAGTTTCGCGAGCAGCCGGTTGGCGGCAAGGCCGACCGACACCGTCACCCCCACCTCCGCCTCCACCCGGCGGGCGAAGCGGCTCAGCACCGCGGCCGGCGGAGCCTTGTGCAATGCCTCGGTGCCGGAGAGGTCGAGCGCCGCCTCGTCGATCGACAGCGGCTGCACCAGCGGCGTCAGTGTGGCCATCAGCGCGCGGATCTCGGCCGCTGCCGCCGCGTATTTCCGCATCTCCGGAGCGATCACCACCGCATCCGGGCAGAGTTTCCTGGCCTTGAATATCGGCATCGCCGAGCGCACGCCCGAGAGCCGGGCGATGTAGCAGCAGGCCGCCACCACGCCGCGCGCCCCGCCGCCGACGATCACCGGCCGGTCGGCAAGCTCGGGCCGGTCGCGCTTCTCGACGCTCGCATAAAACGCGTCGCAGTCGATATGGGCGATGGCAAGGGTCGTGATCTCGTCATGCGCGACGAGGCGCCGCCCCTCGCAGTGCGGGCATGCGGTTTCGGTCTCGAAGATCGTCTCGCAGTCGCGGCACAGGGTCGGCATGGCCAGCGCAGGAAACGCCTTATCGGCGCCGGGCGGAAGCGAAAAATCGCGTCAGATCGAGCGGACCAGATGCACGAGGCCCGACCATTGCTGGGCCACCCATCCGCCGCTCGCCATCGCCTCGGGGGCTGCGGGGTCGCCGGTCGGCGCGAAATCCTTCGAGAAATCGGCGGTGCCGAACATCATGTCCCAGAACGGAAACACCGCGCCGTAGTTGATCGAGCGTTCGCCGGCGGCGAGAATGCCGTGATGCGCGCGGTGAAACCGCGGCGAGACCAGCAGCCGCTCGCCGATCCGGCCGAAGGAGAGGCGAATGTTGGCGTGGCTGAAACTTTCGACGAAGCGCAGGATCAGCACCAGCAGCGGGAATTGCAGCGGCGGAATCCCGATCAGCAGCCCCACCGCCATGAACCAGAGAAAGCCGATCACCTCGTCGAGCACATGGTTGCGGTCGTCCGACCAGAAGGTCATCTGCCGCTGGGCGTGATGCACCGCGTGCAGCGCGTACCAGGCACGGAAGCGGTGCGAGAGCCGGTGCCGCCAGTAATCGGCGAAGTCGAGGATCAGCGCGTAGACCGCGAAGGTGATTACCGGATGGCCGAACAGCGGCGGAAAGATCGTCTCCAGCATCGGCGGCACATAGCCATGATCGGCGAGGAACCCGTCGAGCCGCACCTGTGCCGCGTAGAACAGCACGAAGGTCATCACCGGCAGCACGCCGACGCGGGCGAGAAACGTGTAGAACACATCGACCAGCACCACCCGCCGGCTTTCCCACCGCTCGATCGGCATGGCCCGCTCCAGCGGCACGCAGACGGCGTAGGCCAGCAGCATCTGCGTCACGCCATAGATCGCCACCAGCGTCCAGCCGAAGGAAAGCTCGCTCCACTGCATCAGGCCGAACCGGTAGAGCAGCGGCAGCACCGCCACCTGCTCCACCCAGCCGGCCAGATCGTTGAACGGATGGGCCGGCAGCATGCTCAGGCCAGGCGCATCGCCGTGCGGGCGGCGGTGTCGGTCAGCAGGGTCGAGAGATAGATCCCGTGCGGCGAGCGGCCGACCGTGATGTGGTCCACCGCACCGCTCGCCGGATCGAGCACGGCGACGCGGGAGGCGAAGCGCAGCGCGATCCATAGCCGCCCATCCGGCGCGAAGCACAGGTCATCCGGCCCGCCTGGCATCGGAATCCGCCGCTTGAAGCCGAGAGTCTTCGCATCCAGCACCGTCAGCGAGCCGGCGACGCGGTTGGTGATGTAGAGCTCGCTGCGGTCCGGCGTGAGGAAGATGTTGTGCGCGCCCTTGTCGGTCAGCACGGTGCGCATCACCCGGCCGGTCGCCGGATCGACCACGGCGACATGATCGCTGCCCATGATCGCGACCAGCACCACGCCGTCATGCCACATCACCCCGGCGGGCGTCTTGCCGACCGGCGCCGTCCAGCGGACGCGCATGGTGGCAAGATCGATCGCGACCAGCGTGCCGGAATCCTGCATCGAGACGAACACGGTGCTGGAATCCGGCGTGTAGCTCAGATGGCTCGGCATCGATCCGGCGCGGAAGCGGTGGGCGAGGCTCAGCGTGTCGGCATGGTAGATGTCGACATGGTTGAGCCGCAGGCAGTTCACGGTGAGGAATTTGCCGTCCGGGCTGAACCAGAGCTGGTAGGGATCGGGGATCAGCTTGTGGCCGCGCTCGTGCCCGGTTTCGGGGTTGAAGAAGAACAGCGCGTTGCCCGAGGCATCGGCGATCAGCAGCGTCTTGCGGTCGGGCGTCAGCGCCCAGTGGCCGGGTTCGCGCAGCGTCGGCTCGGTGTGGATCACCTTGCGCGTCGTCATGTCGATGACGGAAACGCGCGAGCCGCCCGAATCGAGCACGATGCAGATCGGCGGCGTCGTGCCGGCGGCGCGGGCGAAGGCGGGGGCCAGGCCGAGAAACGCCGGCGCGGCCAGCAGCGCGCGGCGGGAAAGCGGGAGCATGGTCATGCCGGGGCCGATCCTTCGTCGGGATTGATGAACACCGCCCGCGCCCATGTGAAGAACGTCAGGCTGGTCGTTGCGATCAAAGTATTATCGGTCAGAGATTGCACTGCGAAGGCGAGAAACACAAGGCGGATCAGCCGTCGCTGCCCCACCGGCAGCGCAGCGCTGCCCCGAAACAGCCACAGGCCGAGCAGGCCGAACAGCAGCAGCGCGCCGGGCACGCCGCCCTCGCAGGCGATGCGCAGATATTCGTCATGCGCCGCGTTGGTGCCGAGGAAGCGGCCGATCGGTGAATGCAGCGGCACGATCACCTTGCCCGCGCCTACCCCCCAGCCGAGCCAGGGCGAGCGCGAAAGCGCCGCCTCGAAATAGGGCCAGATCAGGTTGCGGTTGGACAGGCTCCCGGCATCGCCGAGATGGACGAGGTCGATCACGCGGACGAAATGCAGCGCCGGCCCGGCGAGCAGCACGGCGGCGAGTGCCGCCCCGCCGATCGCCAGCAGGCTCACCCGTTCCCGCATGCCGAAACCCGGCGCTTCGACCGCGACCAGGGTGGCGAGCGTGGCGAAAGTGGCGAGCGCCAGCGGGGCGCGCGCGCCGCTCGCCAGCAGGATCAGGAAATTCGCGCCGATCCAGGCCCATTCGCGCCGCCGACCGCTACCGGCGAAGCCGACCAGCCCGGCATAGATCCCGATCATCGCGAAGCCGCCGAGAAAGGCCGGAGAACTTGACGCCTGCAGCCGGATCGCGCCGAGCTGCACGCCATAGAGCGCGCGCAGCCCGGCCGCGTGCAGGGCCAGCCCGAACGCCACCGTCACCGCCGGGCCGATGATGGTGCAGCGGATGATCGCCGCGCGCATCCGCGCCTCCGCCCGCATGAAGCCGGCGGCGAACGGCGCCGCCGAGCCGACCAGCGAGCGCAGCGAGGCGAGCGGCGTCAGCCCCGGCCACAGGCCGTGCATGAATCCGCCGATAAACATGAAGAGAAAGGCGAAACCCGGATTGTAACGGTCCATCCGCACCCCGCGGCGCAGCGCGGCCAGCCCGATGATCGCTAGTCCCGCGACCTTGAGCAGGGCGATGATCGCCTCGTGATCGCCGATCATGTCCGAAAGCCACATCTCCGGCGTGGTTTCCACCAGGAGCAGCCAGGCGGCCATCGCCGCTTCCGGCCAGGCGAGTGCTGCGCCACCGGCAAGGCCGAGCGCCAGAAGGCCTAGCAAGGGCCCGATTCCCTGCGGCACGAGGAGCAGAAGCGCTGCCGCAAGACCGGCCGCCACGGCGAGCGCCGCGCCTCCGCGCGCGATACCGCCAGTCACGGCACGGCGAGGATCGTGTAGTGTTCGTCCGGCCCGGCTACCGCGGCCGCCGCGGAAAACCCGGCGGCGGCAAGATGCGTCTGCGCCTCGGCCGGCGTCATCCGCCGCGCCATCGGCGCGCCGACCGCACCGGGCCCGGCCGGGTCGTATTCGGCGATGAACAGCGCGCCGGATGGTTTCATGGCGGCGCGGATCGCGCGCAGCGCCGCATCCCTGTCCCGCATGTGATGCAGGGCATCGGTCAGCATGACCCGGTCCGGCGCCATTGGAAGGGCCGCAAGCGTCTCGGCCCGCCCCACGATCGTCTCCAGCGCCAGGCCGCGCCGCGCCGCCTCGGCTTCGGCATAAGCGAGGGATGCGGACTCCGGGTCCATCGCCAGCACGCGCGCGCCGAGAGCCGCGTATTCAAGGGCGAGCGCGCCGGTACCTGCGCCGATATCGAGCACGGTCATGCCGGCGGCAAGGCCCGCCCGCGCCGCCCAGACGGCGGCCAGATGCCGCTTCTCCGCCTGCCGTGCCACCAGCCGCTCGAGCCGTGCGGCATCCGCCCCGGGTTGATTTTCCGCCTGCATGGGCCAACCCTAGCCGAAGCCAAGGGATCGACAAACCGAAATGATTCTCCACGCCTCAACGACCGGCACCGGCCCGGATGTCATTCTCCTGCACGGGCTGTTCGGCGCCGGGCGCAATCTCGGCGTCATCGCCCGCGGGCTCGCGGCGTGGTTCCGCGTCACCACGCTCGACGCCCGCAATCATGGCGACAGCCCGCACGATGCGGACATGCGCTACCAGGCCATGGCTGAGGATGTCGCCGAGACGATGGAGTCGCTCGGCATCGGCTCTGCCCGCGTGGTCGGGCACTCGATGGGCGGCAAGATCGCGATGATGCTCGCACTCGCGCAACCCGGCCGCGTCGCCCGCCTCGCCGTGCTCGACATCGCGCCGATCGCCTATGGCCATGAGCATCTGGGTTATGTCCGGGCGATGCGCGGCCTCATGCTGCATCCCGGCCTGACGCGGCAGGAGGCCGACGCCGCCCTTGCCGCCAGCGTGCCGGAGCCGGCCTTGCGGGGGTTCCTGCTGCACAATCTCGTGCTTGGCGCCGCACCCCGCTGGCGCCTTGGCCTTGAGGAAATCGCCGGCGCGATGAACGATCTGGTCGGCTGGGCCGATCCGGCGCCGGGCGCGCGCTACAATGGCCCGGCACTGTTCGTCGCCGGGGCCGCATCGTCCTATGTGCCGGAGGCGGCGCATGACGCGATCCGCGCCCGCTTCCCGCAGGCGCGGATCGAGACGATCGCTGATGCCGGCCACTGGCTGCACGCCGAGAAGCCGCGCGAGGTGCTCGCGGCGCTCGAGCCTTTCCTGCGCGGCCAGAGCATCATCCGGTCGGATGACGTCATCTGATCGGATGAAGATGCTCTGATGCTCTACAGCCGCAACCCGCCCATGGCGCAGAGATGCGCCCAGTGCTCGGCGCTGACCGGGCCGACCGAAAGGCGCGAGAGGCGCACCAGTGCGAGGTCGGTCAGCGCCGGATCGGCCTTGATCGCGGCAAGGCCGACGGGATGCGGCAGCGGGGCGACGGCCTTCATATCGACCGCCACCCAGTCGCCGGCCTCGGCGGTTGGGTCCGGATAGGCTTCCCGTACCACCTCCACCACGCCGACGATCTCGCGACCGATATTGGAGTGGTAGAAGAAGGCGCGGTCGCCCAGGCGCATCGCCCTCAGGTTATTCCTGGCGGCGTGGTTGCGCACGCCGGTCCAGGGTTCGACACCGTTGGCCACCTGCTGGTCCCAGGAGAACGCGTCCGGTTCGGACTTGACCAGCCAGTAATTCACGGCGTCAGCGTGCCGTCGCGCAGCACGGTGCGGAAGCCGTTGATCTCGACCGCGCCAAACAGCCCGGCCTTGCTGTAGGGGTCGTTCGCGACCAGCGCTTCCACGGCCGCACGGTCCGCCGCCTCGTAGACGATCATCGAGCCGCAGGGATTGCCCTCGGCATCCAGCATCGGGCCGCCGTAGAGGATGCTCGACTTGATGCTGTCGAGATAGGCGAGGTGGTCGGGGCGGACCTGCTTGCGCAGGGCGAGGCTGTCTTTGCGATCATGGGCGACCAGGACGAACTGCATGGCGGTGGCTCCTTTCGGGCGGTTTCACTGGCGCCAGCATAATGGCTGATCGCGCTGCGCCAAGATGTGATCGGCCGGGGCGGCTCCGCGCCGGCGTGGGGGGTGTCAAAAACACGAATTCGTATTAGACAATCTGTCGATGGACCGTTCACCCGCCACGGATTACGCGGCCGACGCGCAGGCCGCCATGATCGCCGCCCCGACATCGAAATCCGGTGCCTGGCTGCACCGTTTCGCCAATCCCGGGCGTTTCCAGCGCCTGGTGCAGCCCCTCATTCCGTGGATCGGCTGGGCGGCGCTGATCGTCTGCTCCGTCGGGCTGGTCTGGGGATTTGCCTTCGCCCCGGCCGACTGGCAGCAGGGCATCGCCTCGCGGATCATGTATGTCCACGTTCCCGCCGCCTGGGTGGCGATGAACGGCTATGCGGCGCTGGCCATCTGCTCGCTGCTCTCGATCGTCTGGCGGCATCCGCTGGCCGATATCGCGGCCAAGGAGATGGGGCCGGTCGGCGCCGGCTTCACCGGGCTCTGCCTGATCACCGGTTCGCTCTGGGGCAAGCCGGAATGGGGCACCTACTGGGTGTGGGATGCGCGACTGACCTCGGTGCTGATCCTGTTCTTTCTCTATCTCGGCCACATGGCGCTGATCCGGGCGTTCGACAATCCGCAGCATGGCTACCGCGCGGCGGCGATCCTCGGGCTTGTCGGCGCGATCAACCTGCCCATCATCGTGTTCAGCGTGTACTGGTGGAATTCGCTCCATCAGGGCAACTCGATCACCCTGACCGGCCCCTCCAAGATCTATGTCACGATGTTGTATCCACTGCTGATCTCCACGCTGGGTTTCTATCTGGCCTTTATCGCCATGTCCCTCGCGCGCATTTCGAGCGGTATCATGGAGAACCGCGCGCGGGCGCTGCTGCTTGCGCGCGCGGAGCGCTCCGGGAGCTGAGACGATGGTGAAGAACACCCTGCCTTACGTGGTCGGCAGCTATGGCGCCGCCCTTGCCATCATCGGCATACTCTCCCTGACCACGTTCTTCCGCTACCGGGCGGCGCGGCGCCGGCTGGCCGCGGTCGAGCCGCGGGGGCGTGGCGAGTCGGGGAGTGCCGCGTCATGATGAGCCGCAAGAAGCGCCGCCTCTGGATCGTGATTGCCTGCGGCCTCGGCCTGTCCACCGCGGTGGCGCTGATGCTGGTCGCCTTCCGGTCCAGCCTGTCCTTTTTCATGTCACCGCAGCAGGTCGCCGCGCGCCACCCGCCGGCCGGGCGGGTGTTCCGCCTCGGCGGCATCGTGCAGGCGAACACCGTGGTGATGGGCACCCGCGATGGCGCGCCCTACACCACCTTCCGCATCACCGATGGGCGCGCATCGATCCCGGTGGTCTATACCGGCGTGCTGCCCGGCCTGTTCCGCCAGGGGCAGGGCGTCGTCACGATCGGCGCGATGAGCAGGGGAGACCGTGAGTTCCTCGCCTCCACCGTGCTCGCGAAGCATGGCGCCGACTACATGCCCCGCGATGTCGAGATGGCGCTGCGCAAGGCCGGCAAGTGGAATCCGAAATTCGGCCCCCCACCCAATGCCGGCGCCTGGGACGACAAGTCGCCCGCCCAGATCGAGGCATCCAACAATGGCTGAGCCGATGGGAGACGCCGCAGAATGATCCCCACCCTGGGCAATTTCGCGCTCGCGCTGGCTCTGGCCATCGCCGTCGCGCAATCGGTGATCGGCATTGCCGGGCCGATGCTGCGCGACCGGCAGATCCTCCGCGCCGCGCCCGCGCTGGCGATCGGCCAGTTCGTCATGCTCGGCCTGTCCTTCCTCGCGCTGGTCTGGGCCGGCGTGGTGTCGGACTTCACGGTGCGCAATGTCGCGGAATATTCATCATCGACGACGCCGCTCTTCTACCGGATCACCGGCACCTGGGGAAACCATGACGGGTCGATCCTGCTCTGGTGCCTGATTCTCTCGCTGTGCGGCGCGACCGTCGGGGCCTTCGGCAACAGCATCCCGACCAGCCTGCGCTCGCGCGTGCTCGGCGTGCTCGGCCTCGTCTCCGGCGGGTTCATGGCCTTTGTCATCGCCGTCTCCAACCCGTTCGCGCGGATCTGGCCGCCGCCGCTGCATGGCGCGGGCGTCAACCCGATCCTGCAGGACCCCGGCCTCGCCGTGCATCCGCCGATTCTCTACACCGGCTATGTCGGTTTCTCGATTGCCTTCGCCTTCGCCGTTGCCGCCCTGATCGAGGGGCGGGTCGACGCCGCCTGGGGGCGCTGGGTGCGGCCCTGGGCGCTGGTCTCCTGGCTGTTCCTGACCTGCGGCATCTGCTTCGGCTCGCTCTGGTCTTACTACACGCTGGGCTGGGGCGGGTTCTGGTTCTGGGACCCGGTGGAGAACGTCGCCCTGCTGCCCTGGCTCACCGGCACGGCGCTGATCCATTCCGCCATCGTGGTGGAGAAGCGCGAGGCGCTGAAAACTTGGTCGGTCCTGCTGGCCATCGCCACCTTCTCGCTCAGCCTGTGCGGCACCTTCCTCGTCCGCTCGGGCCTGCTCAATTCGGTGCATGCCTTTTCCGCCTCGCCGGATCAGGGGCTGTTCATTCTCGTCCTGCTCGCGTTGACCATCGGCGGCTCGCTGCTGCTGTTCGCCTTCCGGGCGCCGGTTCTGGCGGCGAGCGGGGTTTTCGCGCCGGTCTCGCGCGAAGGCGCCCTGATCCTGAACAATATTTTCCTCTGCATCATCGCCGCCGTGGTGTTCACCGGCACGATGTATCCGCCCTTCCTGGCCCTTCTGTTCAACCGCCAAATCTCGGTGGGCGCGCCGTTCTACGATCAGGCGGTTCTGCCGCTGACCGCGCCGCTGATCCTCGCGATGGCGGTTGGGCCGCTGCTGTCGTGGAAGCGCGCGGCGTTGCTGCCGGCGCTGACCAAGCTGTGGTTCGTCGCGGTTCTGGCGCTTCTCGTCTTCGGCGCCTTCATCCTGCGCGGTCATTTCGTCGCCGCACTCGGGCTGGCGGGCGCGGTCTGGGTCATGCTGGGCGCGCTGGTCGATCTCGCGGAGCGGATCCGCCTGTTCCGGATCCCGCTTGGCCAGTCCTTCATGCGGCTGTTCACCATTCCGCGGGCCGCCATCGGCGCGTCGCTCGGGCATCTCGGCTTCGGGATCGCCGTGCTGGGCATTGCCGGAATGTCGTTGCAGACGCATACGATCCGCGTGCTCAACCCCGGCCAGTCGATCGACCTCGGCGGCTACAACTGGAAGCTGATCTCGATCAAGCCGGCCACCGGGCCGAACTACACCGCGCGCGATGCCACGATCGAAGTGTCCCGCAACGGGCATCTGGTCGAGATCATGCATCCCGAGACGCGGTATTTCACCAACCAGAAGGTCAAGACGGTGGCCGCCGCGATCCGCAGCAATGGCGTGCGCAACCTCTTTGCCACCTTCGCCGGCGACAATAACAGCGGCGGCGGCGAGTTCCGCTTCAACATCCATCCGCTGGCGCCGGAAATCTGGCTTGGCGGCCTCATCATGGCGCTCGGCGGCGCGATTTCGCTGAGTGACCGGCGGTTCCGCGTCGGCGCGCCGGTGCGAAGCCGGCTGCGCCGGCCGTCCGGCTCGGCCACGGTCTGATCCCGACCGATGAGCCTGTCGCGCCGCATGCTGTTCGGACTGCCGCTGCTCGTGGTGGGCGTGGGCGGAGCCGGTTTCTATGAACTGCTCCGCCGGATGCAGACCGGCAGCTACAATCCGCAGGCCTTCAACAACCCGCTGGTCGGGCACGACGTGCCGGATTTCACCCTGCCCGGGGTGGATGGCCGCGAGGGGTTCGACAAGAAGCTGCTCGCCGCGCAGACGCGCCCGGTGCTGGTGAATTTCTTCGCCTCCTGGTGCGTGCCCTGTGCCGGTGAGGCGCCCTATCTCGACCGGCTGGCGAAATCCGGCGTCGATATCTGGGGGATCGCGTATCAGGACAAGCCCGAGGCGATCGGCCTCTACCTCGCGAAGTACGGCAATCCCTATGCGCGCCTCGCGACCGACCCCTCGGGGCGGACGGCGATCAACTGGGGCGTTTATGGCGTGCCGGAGAGTTTCCTGATCGCGCCCGGCGGCAAGGTGGTGTGGCACGTCGCGGCGCCGCTGGTGCCCGAGGTGATCGACGACCAGCTCCGCCCCGTGCTGCGGAGGCTGGCATGAGGCGCTGGCTTGTCCTGCTCCTCGCCGGACTCGCCCTTGCCTGCGGCGCGGCGAAGGCATCCCCTGCGCCATCGGCGGCGAGCGATCATCCAACCAGCATCACCCGCGATGGCGTGAAGCTCACCTTCGCGCAGGAAGCGCGCGCCGAGGCGATCGGCAACAAGCTGCGCTGCCTGGTCTGTCAGAACGAGACCGTCGAGAACTCGCGGGCCGGGCTGGCCAAGCAGTTCCGCACCATCATCCGCCACCGCGTCGCCGCGGGCGACAGCAACCGCCAGATCATCGCCTTCATGGTCAAGCGGTATGGCATCTATGTGCTGCTCAAGCCGCCATTCCGTCCCGAGACCTGGCTGCTCTGGCTTTCACCGGGCATTGCCGCGCTCATCGGGCTTGCGGTGCTGCTGTTCGCGCGCCGCCGCCGGCGGGCAACACCCCCGCCATTATCGCCGGAAGAAACCGACCGGCTGAAGGAACTCCTGTCTTGATCTGGCTCTGGATGGCGGTGCTGGCCGCCGTTGCGATCGCGCCGCTGCTCGTCGTCTGGGTACGCCAGGGCACGATCCGTTACCGGCGGGAAACCGCCATGGCGCTGCACCGCTCCCAGCTCGAGGAAATCGATCGGGATCGCGAGGAGGGGCGGCTGCCGGACGAGGAATACCAGGCGGCACGGCTCGAGGTCGAGCGCCGGCTGCTCGCCGCGGACCGGATTCCGGAGCCGGAGGCCAATCGTGCCGCGCGCGGCGTGATGATCGCAACCCTCGTCGCCATACCGGTCGCGGCGGTCGCGCTGTTCATCCCCTCGGGCCTGCCGCTCGTGCCCTCGGAACCGCATGCCAGCGTCATCCGCCAGCGCGATGCCGCCGAGGCGCGCGACAATGCGCTGATCGAGCGGCTCAGGCAGAAACTCGCCAGCCTGCAGCCCGGCAGCGAGGAGGCGCGGCGGGGCTATCTGCTGCTCGGCCAGGCGCTGGTCAGCCAGAACAAGCTGGCCCCCGCGGTGAAGGCCTGGAAAGTGGCGCTCTCTATGAAGTTCGACCCCACTCTCGCCGCCGAAACCGCCGAGGCTGCGAGCGAGGCCGCCGGACATGTTACCCCGGACGCCGCGGCGCTGTTCCGCAAAGCCCTCGCCGCCGCGCCGGCCAATGCGCCCTGGCGGCCGCTTGCCGAGCAGAGGTTGCGTGAGGCGGCGGTGCTGGAGTCGAATGGCGGCAAGCCCCTCTTGCCGGGCAAGGCGGCCGGGGCCAGATCGGGCTCATGAGCACTCCGACCGAACCCACTCAGACCGAACGCGCCGGCAGCGCGCCCACCGCCACCGAGGCCGAGACGCCGGCGGCTACGCCCCCCGATGCCGCCGCGGCAAAACCCTGGCCCAAGGAGATCGGCGGCCCGAAAGGCCCTGAACCCACCCGTTACGGCGACTGGGAACGCAACGGGCGCTGCACCGATTTCTGAGCACCGCGCCTACTCGCCGGACAGTTCCCGCCGCCGCTGGTCCAGCTCCTCGCTGTAGCGCCGCAGCGCGTATTGTTCGGTGAGAACGCCGAGCACCTGGCGGGTCTCCTCGCCGTCGATCACCGCCAGCACGTCGCATTCCGCCTTCTCGAAGGCCCGGATGGCTTCCTTCACCGTAGCCTGCGGCACGAGGAAATCGTCGCGGTGGCGGATCAGCGGCTGGATCGAGTCCTCGGCAGCGGCATCCGGCGCGTGAACCTCCGCGGGGTAGGCGAGACCGGCATAGCGCTGGTTCTCGTCGAGCACGACAACATATTGCGTCCGGCCGAGCGGGAACTCGGCCTTGAACTCGGCGATTTCGCTGTTTTCCTGGGTGACATACTGGTTCCGGCGCATCATCCGCCCGACCGTTAGATTGTGTATCCAGCCGATATCGACAGCGCTGCGGATCGTCTCGCCGCGCAGATGGAATCGCCACGTCGTGAACGAATAGCCGAAAAAGCGGCGGACCGTGAGCGATGCGGCGATCGCGGCCATCAGGACCGCGATGGTGATGCTGAAATTGTTGGTGCTCTCGAGCGTCAGGAAGGTCATCGTCATGGTGCCGCTGACGATCGCGGTGGCGAGCGCCGCCATGCCCACCACGGCATAGAAGCCGATCGGCACGCCATGGGCCACGGGCAGCAACACCGCGACATCGCCATAGGCGCGGCCGAGCAGCGATCCCATGAAGAGCGCGGCGAAGAACAGGCCGCCGCGGAAGCCGGTCGCGATGGAGAAGGCCGAGGCGGTCGATTTCATCACCAGCAGCGCGACCGCGAGCATGAACGGATAGATCACGGCAAGCTGCGTGTGCAGCGATGAATTGCCCGAGGCCATCACCTTGGGCGTGATGCTGCCCAGCAGCCCGACAACGACGCCGCCGATCATTGGCCGCAGCCAGACCGGCACGCCGGTGCGCCGGAACACCGCCTCCAGCGAGGTCACCGTCCGCATGATCGCGATGCCGACAAATCCGGCGACCATGCCGAGCAGCACCGCGAGCGGGTAGGCATAGGCCGGCGTATGGGTCGGCAGCACGACATCGAGCGGCCGCACGCCGCCATTCATCAGAAGTTCCGTGGTCAGCGTGCCCGAGAGCGAGGCGATGACGACCATGGTCAGCGTCGGCAGGGAATAGGTGCCGATGACGAGTTCGATTCCATAGAATGCGCCGCAGAGCGGGGCGTTGAACGCGCCGCCGATCGCGGCCCCGGCTCCGCAGCCGACCAGCACGCGCAGGTCGTTGCGCCGCAGCCGCAGATGCTGGCCGATCCATGAGGCGATGCCGCCGCCAAACTGCGCATAGCCGGCTTCCTGACCCACCGAGCCGCCGACGCCGTTGGAAAACGAGGTCTGCATCGCCACGATGAAGGAGTCGCGCAGCGACATCTTGCCGCCATAGAGCGCGTTCGCCTCGACCGGATCGACGATGTTGGTGATGCGATACTTGCCGAGGATCCACGCGACCGACCCCAGCGCCGCACCACCCAGGATGGGCACGAAAATCGCGCGCATCGGGTCGATATGCGTCTGCTGCGACAGGCCCTCGCCGAGCTTCGGCAGGGCGAAGAACCAGAAATGGAAGTGATGGCTCAGGAAATCCATCAGGTAGACGCAGAAGCCCGAGAACACGCCGACGACGGCGGCGAGAGCCGCGAGCCAGATCTCGTCGGCCCTGACCAGGGCGCGGACATGCATCGGCGCATCGACGGTCACCGCGGCGAGGCGTCGCCGCAGCGCCGTCCACCAGCGGGAATTCGACCGACCTTGAACCGTGGAACTCGCCATGCTGCGCCCTGTGAAGTCTTCTTGTGTCAGGACGGACCGCCCGCCCGGCGGTCAGATGCCGCCGATTTCCGGCAGCATCATGGCCAAGGGCACAGTTACAAGAGGAAAGTTAACGGTCAACCACCGTTTCAATGGAAATCGCCGATCAATCCGATCCGTTGCGCCGATGAACGCCTCAGGTGAGCAGTTCGATGAGGAACGGTCCCTTGCGTTCGAAGCTCGCCGCCATCAGCGCATTGAGCTTTTCCATGCTGTCGGCCTGTGCGGCGGCAACGCCCATTCCCTCGGCGAGGCGCACGAAGTCGATGTCCGGATGGCCGAGATCGAGCATGTCCATCGCCGTCCGCCCCGGATTGGCGCCGACATTGGCGTATTCGTGCAGCAGGATCGCGTATTTGCGGTTGGCGAGGATCACCACGGTCACGTCGAGATTGCAGCGCGCCATCGTCCACAGCGCGGTGATGCTGTACATCGCCGAGCCGTCGGCCTGGATGGCGAGCACCCGCCGGCCGGAGCCGATCGCGGCCCCCACCGCGCCCGGCAGGCCGCCGCCGATCGCCCCGCCCGGCACTTGCAGCCACAGATGCGGCGCCGCCCCATGGGTGAAGCGCGAGAAGCCGCGGCCGAAGGAAATCCCCTCGTCGATCACGACACTGTCATCCGGCAGCAGGGCGGCGATCGAGGTGGCCACCGTTTCCGGCGCGATCGCCTCGGTCGTCGGCGCGGGGCGCGGTGTGACCGCGATTTCCGGCGTGCCGGCGTCGACGCGCTCGGCCAGCGCCTGCAAGGCCGCCGCGCCGTCCTGGCCGATATCCGCCAGCGTATGCACCGTGCAGTCATCCGGCCAGAGCCGGCCCTTCTTGCCCGGATAGGCGAAAAACCCGACCGGCGGCTTCGCCTCGACCAAGATCAGGTGGCGGATACCCTCCAGCGAGTGTACCGCGGCATCGATCTGGTAGGGGATGCGCTCGATCGGCGGTCGCCCCTGGCCGCGCTCCATCCGCGCGTTGAACATCTCGGCCAGCATCTTCGCGCCGGTCGTCTGCGCGATGCCGGTGGCGATCCGCAGCGTCGCGTCGGTCAGCGTCCGCCCGCCGAGCAGCATCAGCGCCGGCTCGCCCGAGCGCAGCACCGCGGCGGCGGCGTCGATGGCGGCGGTCTCGGTGGTGGGACGCGGCGGCACCGGCTGCGGCGCACCGACCACCCCACCCTCGGTCCAGGCCGTGTCCGCGGGCAGGATCAGCGTCGCGATCGTCCCGGTGCGCGCGGCGGCCACCGCATCGGCGGCATCCCGGCCGACGGCCTCGGCGGTCATCGCCGTCCGCACCCAGCCGGAGACCGGGCGCGCCCAGCCCTCGGTATCGGCTGTCAGCGGCGCGTCCAGCGGGCGGTGATAGGTCGCCTGGTCGCCAACGATGTTGACGATGCCCGAGCGGCCGCGCCGCGCGTTGTGCAGGTTGGCGAGCGCGTTGGCGAGGCCGGGGCCGCAATGCAGCAGCGTCGCCGCCGGCCGCCCCTTGGTGCGCCAATACATGTCGGCGGCGCCGGACACCACCGTTTCATCGAGGCAGAGAACGCAGTTGATCCCGGGAATCCGGTCCAGCGCCGCGACGAAATGCATCTCGCTGGTGCCGGGGTTGGCAAAAACCGTATCGATGCCGCACGCAATCAGCGTATGCACAAGACTTTCAGCGCCGTTCATGAAACTCCCGGTCCTTCCCCGTTGGTTGATTGATTATCGGTCACGGAAACTGCCCGTTCCTGACGAGCCGGGCAAGGGGGGAGGGTGATGCGCGGGCAGCGGCGCAGTCGCCATTCGGCGAAGCCAGAAATGCGGCATTCCGGCAATGAAACGCCGCCGCAACGACGCCAGCTGTGCCGTGCTCAGCCCCACCGTCGCTGCGGTGAAGAAATTCGGGTCGCGGGTGAAGACCATGTAGGCGATCGTCTCGTTCACGATCAGGTCGCGGTCCGCCGGATCGTAGCCGGAAGCGACCAGAAAGCCGCGAAAGGCCGCCCGCTCCGGTGCGGTCATGGCGCTATCGTAGAACCGGTGAACGTAGGCGCGGTAGAAAGGCAGGGTGAAATAGGCGCCATGCGCCAGTTCATGGCGCAGAATGACCGCACGGGTCCGCCAGCCGACGCGCCGACGGCCCTCGGCCTGGGGAATCGAAAGCACCGCCCCGTTCGCGCCCGGCCGGAGAAAGCCTTCGTTCCGCGCGATCCGCCGCAGCCGCCGTTCCTGCGCGGTCAGGGGCACATGCTCCGCCTCGGCCAGGTGGTAGAAGCGGCGCAAGGCCGATGCCGGATAGTCGTTCCCGTAATAATATGTCGCGACCGAAAGATTCGCCGCCGCCAGCGCCCGGCGGAAGGCCGGTTCGTCCAGCACCCGGTCCCGCGGCGTTGCGGCTTTCTCGATCAGCGCTGCGATACGGTCGAACATCAGCCCCTGCGCTTCGAGGCCCGGGCAGTCGATCACGACGATCAGCGGATCGGCGCGGAAGCGGAACACGGTGAAACGGTGGCCGATATGGTTGAAGATCGCGGCCTCGCTGGCGAGCCGGGCGGCGGGACGCCGCGCCGGCGGCGATGTTCCCGCGCCCGTGATGGCGGCAAGGACGAGCCCGACCGCCAGATTCAGCCCTGATCGCCGCACCCGGCAAAACCGCATGACCGATGCCCCGAGAGGTGAGGGCGAAATCCTAACCCCCGTTCCGGAGCCGCGCCAGCCGGCCGCCTGCGCCCCGCGGCGGCGGGGTCCTATCGCCGCCCGCGCGGCCTTGCCGGCGCGCGCCAGGGTTCTTCCGGCCAGTCGTGCTTCGGGTAGCGCCCGCGCATGTCCTTGCGCGCATCCGCCCAGCCGCGCCGCCAGAAATCGGCGAGATCCCCGGTCACCGCGATCGGCCGCCCGGCCGGCGAGAGCAGCGCGATCTGCAATCTCACCGCCCCGCCGGCGAGGCGCGGCGTCGAATCGCTGCCGTAGAAGGCCTGTGCCCGCGCTGCCGCCACCGGCACCGGGCCGGTATAGTCGATCGGCACTTCACCTCCCGGCGCCTCGATCCGCGCGGGTAGCGCCGCGTCCAGCGCGCGGACGCGCTCATGGCCGAGATGGTCGCGCAGGATTGCGAGCAGGTCGAGCGCCGCCGCCTCCTTCAGCCGGCTCATTCCGGCGAGATAGGGGAACAGCCAGGTCTCGAAATCCGCCTGCAACGCCTCGTCGGACAGGTCGGGCCATCCCTCCGGCTCGATCCCCCGCATGAGCGCCACGCGGGCCTGCAACTGCCGCACCCCGTCGCTCCAGCCGAGCAGGCCGGGCTTCTCCCGAATTGCCGCGCGCAAGGCCGCCTCGATCTCCGCGGGCGATGCCGGCGTGCTGCGCTCGGCGAGCACCAGCGCGCCGAAGCGCCGCCGTTCCCGCGCCATCACCGTGCCGCCGGTGCCATCGAGCCCGATCTCCCGGGTGGTGACGATGCGGGCGGCGAGCCGATCCTCGATCGTCGCGGCGCTGATCGGTGCCGCGAGCCCGATCTTCGGCGCGCCCCGGCCGCCCAGCGCTGCGACGGCGAGCATCGGCGCGCGCGCCAGCGGATCGGCCGGGTCGAGTTTCGCGCCACCGCCCTCGCTGAGCCGGAAACTGCCCGGCTCGCCGCGGCGAACCCCGATCCGGTCGGGGAAGCCCGCTGCGATCAGCACAGCGGGGTCGCCGCCCGCTTGCGTATCTCGCCGCAGGCCGAGCCGCGCGCGATAGGTGCCCGCCGCCTGGCGGATACGCGCGATCGCGCCACGATCGCCGCCGCCGCGCCCGGCGATCGCGTCGAGCCGCAGCGCGATATCGGCGCTGCCCGCCTCGCGCAGCGGATCACGCTCTTCGAGCAGGGCGGCGAGGTCGGCGGCCAGCGCTGCCTCCGCCGCGCCGTCGGCGGCGAGCATCATCGCCGCAAGGCGCGGGGTGGCGCCGAGTTCGGCCATCCGTCGCCCGGTCGCGCTGATCCGCCCGGCGGAATCGAGCGCGCCGAGATCGGTCAGCAGAGCCCGCGCCTGGGCGAGCGCGCCGGCGGGCGGCGGCTCGGGAAAGGGCAACGCCGCGGCGTCCGCGCCCCAGGCGGCGCAGGCCAGGACCAGCCCGGAAAGCTCGGCACCGGCGATTTCCGGTGCGTCGAATTCCGGCAGGCCGCGATGCAGCGCCTCGGTCCATAGCCGGATCGCCACCCCCGGCGCCTCGCGCCCGGCGCGGCCGGCGCGCTGCGTGGACGCCGCCCGGCTGATCCGCCGCGTGACGAGGCGGGTCAGCGCCCGGCCGGTATCGAATTCCGGCGCCCTGCGAAACCCGCCATCGACCACCACCCGCACCCCCGGCACTGTGAGCGAGGTCTCCGCGATGCTGGTCGCGAGAATGACGCGCCGCTGGCCGGAAGGAGCGAGCACCCGCGCCTGTTCGGCCGGCGGCAGATCGCCATAGAGCGGCAGGATCGCGGCCGGCGCGCCCTCCAGCGCCTCGGCGGCGCGACGGATTTCCCCAACACCGGGCAGGAAGGCGAGAATGTCGCCCCGATGCGCCGCCAGCGCGCCGCGTACCGCGCGGGCCAGCGCCGCCGGCAGGTCCCGCGCATCGGCGAGGTCGCGCGCGGCGAATTCGGCCGTCACCGGATAGACCCGTCCGGCGCTCTCGATCACCGGCGCATCGAGCAGGGCGGTCAGGGTCGCGATATCGGCCGTCGCCGACATTGCGAGCACCCGCAACTCCGGCCTCAGGCCGCGCTGGAGGTCGAGCGTCAGCGCCAAAGCGAGATCGGCCTCTAGGCTGCGCTCGTGGATCTCGTCGAAGATCACGCAGCCGATGCCGTCGAGCCCGGGATCGGTCAGCAGCCGGCGCGTCAGCAGCCCCTCGGTGATCACCTCGATCCGCGTCGTCGGACCGGTCACGGATTCCAGCCGCGTGCGATAGCCCACCGTGCCGCCCGGCGCCTCGCCGATCAGCTGCGCGATCCGCTCCGCCGCGGCGCGCGCGGCGAGCCGCCTTGGTTCGAGCATCACGATCTTTTGTCCGCCCAGCCAGTCCGCGCCCAACAGCGCCTGCGGCACCAGGCTGGTCTTGCCCGCGCCGGGCGGGGCGACGAGGATGGCATTGGCCGATCGCGCGAGGCTTGCGCGGAGATCGGGCAGGATGGCGGCAACCGGCAGTTCGTCCATGAGGCGGGCGGTTAGCACCGAACCGCCCGATATGCGATATTGAGGCGATGAGACGCCTTCTGCCCGTTCTTGCCGCGCTTCTTCTGGCCCTTGCCGCAACCGGCCCGGCGCGGGCGGCGCGCAGCAACGAAGTCACCTCGCCACGCGCGCGGGTTGCGCTCGTCTCCGCCACCAACGCGCCTCAGGCGGGGACGATCACCCTCGGCCTGCTGTTCCGCCTGACGCCGGGCTGGCACATCTACTGGTCCGATCCGGGCGATGCCGGGCAGGCCCCCACCGTTTCGATTGACGCGCCGGCGGGGGCGAAGGCCGGTCCGCTCGCCTTTCCGCCGCCGCACTGGCTGGTCGCCGACGGCGGCGTGGGCGACTATATCGAGAGCGGCACGGTGCTGCTGCCCTTCACCGTGATGCTGCCGCGATCGGGTGTTTCGGCGATCGACGCGAAGGCCGACTGGCTGGTCTGCAACCCCAAGCTCTGCGTCCCCGAACACGGCACCTTCCATCTCACCCTCGCCGGTGGCGCCTCGGCGGAGGCCGGACTGTTCCGCGCTGCCCGCGCGGCGCTGCCACGCCCCTCGCCCTATCGCGCGACGATCGCGCCCGATGGCACGCTCGCCATCACCGGCGCCGGTCTCGGCCGCAGCGTGGTGAAGGGCGCGCATTTCTACCCCTATGATTTGAACGCCATCGTCAATGCGGCGCCGCAGCGTCTTGGCTTCGTGCGCAACGGCTTCACCCTCCGGCTGAAACCCGCACACCCGCCGATGACCACGGCTGCCGGCGTGATCGAGATCACCGATCCCTCGGGCCGGATGCAGGCGCTGACGCTGCATGCCGCGCCGGGCGCCGCGCCGCCGCCGCTGGCCGGCACGCCCTGGATCGTCTGGCTCGGCGCCGCGCTGCTGGCCGGGCTCATCCTGAACCTGATGCCCTGCGTCTTTCCGGTGCTGGCGATCAAGGCGCTGGCCCTGGCGCGGCTCGGCCATGATGATCGCCCGCTCGCCCGGCGCGAGGCGCTGGCCTATGCGGCCGGCACCGTCGCCGCGATGCTGCTGCTCGGCGGCGGGCTGCTCGCCCTGCGCGCCGGCGGCGAGGCGCTGGGCTGGGGCTTTCAGTTCCAGTCGCCGGTCTTCATCGCCGTGATGGCCTGGCTCGTCTTCGCGATCGGGCTGAACTTCGCCGGCCTGTTCGAGATATCCGGGCTCGAGCGTCTCGGCGCCGGGATGGCGCGCCATGGCGGCGTGCTTGGCAGTTTCGCCACCGGGCTGCTCGCCGTCGCGGTGGCCACGCCATGCACGGCGCCGTTCATGGGCGGCGCGCTGGCGGCGGCGCTGGCGGCACCTGTTCTGCTCGGATTGAGCATATTCGCGGCACTCGGCCTTGGCATCGGCCTGCCCTTCGTGGCGCTGGCCGCCGCCCCCGCGATCGGCCGCGCGCTCCCGCGGCCCGGACCGTGGATGGTGATCCTTCGGCAGGTCCTCGCCTTCCCGATGTTCGGCACCGCGGTCTGGCTGCTCTGGGTGATGTCGGTGGAGGCCGGATCGTCGGGTGTGCTGATCGTCGGCGCCGGCGCGCTGCTGATCGGCTTCGGGCTCTGGCTGCTGCGCTTCCCCGGCATTGTCCTGCGCGGGCTCGCAGTTCTCGCGGTGATCGGGGCGGCGCTGCTTCTGCCCCAGGTCGTCCCCGCCGATGCGACAGGCGCCTCCACGCTGCCGGGTGCCGTGCCCCGCAGCGCCGTGCCCTATTCCCCGGCGAAGCTCGCGGCGCTGCGCGAGGCTGGCAAGCCCGTGTTCGTCGACATGACGGCCGCCTGGTGCATCACCTGCCAGGTGAACGAGCGGGTGGCGCTGGCGCCGCGCGCCATGCAGCGCTTCTTCGCGGCACGGCAGGTGACGCTCATGGTCGGCGACTGGACCCGGCGCGACCCGGCGATCACCCGCTTCCTGGCCGCGCATGGGCGCGATGGCGTGCCGATCTATGTCTATTATCCGCCCGGACACGCCGCGCCGGTGGTTCTGCCGCAGGTGCTCACCCCCTCGATCGTCCGGGCCACGATTACGGGGCGGGCGTCATGAGCCGCCGGCGTCGTGAAGCGCCCCGAGCCCTTGCGATCGCCGTTGCTCTGGCCGGGATTGTCAGCACCAACCATAGCCTCGCCGCGCTGGCCGGCAGGTGGTCGGGCCATTACCACTGCGCGCAGGGCGATACGGCGCTGGACCTGACGATCTCCCCGGCCGGGACCGGCCGGCTTCGCGCGCTGTTCTTCTTCCATGCCCTTGCCGGCAATCCCCATGTGCCGCCCGGCTGCTTCTCGATGGCCGGCCGCTACGACGCCGCTTCCGGCAGTGTTGCGCTGAACCCGACGATGTGGCTGCTGCGGCCGCACCATTTCGTCTGGGTCGGGCTGCGCGGCCGGATGGAGGGGGCGGGCGGGGCGATCACGGGACGGATCGATGGGCCGGGATGCACGGATTTTTCCCTTGTCCGCGTATACGGACCCATGCCGGCGTCGGTCCCGCCGGCCTGCCGTATGGAACGCGGCGCGCCGACGGTTTAAGAGCAGGAAAAGCGCACGATATCGGTAATTCAGGACTGGATGGACATGATGCGGAAAAATGGCGTGCTGACGGTAATCGCGATGTTGGTTGGTCTCGGGGTCGCTCAGGCCGGCCCGCCGCCAGAGGCGGCGCAATGCGCCGGCTGCCACGGCCAGAACGGCATGGGCAATCCGGCTGCCGGGTTTCCGGCGCTGGCCGGGCAACCTGTGAATTACCTTGAGCAGCAGCTTTACGCCTTCAAGCACGGTACGCGGCGGAACGGCATGATGAGCAGTTTCGCCGGCGGACTGAACGCTTCGCAGCGCAAGGCGATCGCGGAATATTACCACGGTCTGCCGGTTGTCGCGCCGGCCTCGCTGCCGGCGGCCCCGAGGGACGATGTTGGCGAGACCCTGGCGATCCACGGCGTCGGTGCGGGGACCGACCATGCGATCCCGGCCTGCGATTCCTGCCACGGCGCTGGCGGGCGGGGCTTGGGGCCGGCATTCCCCCGGCTGGCCGGGCAGCCGGCGAACTATCTCGCTGCGCAGTTGAAAGCGTGGCAGGGCGGCGCCCGCCACGAGGGCAACACGCACTTGATGCAGAACATCGCCGATATGCTCAGCCCGGCGCAGATCAAGGCCGTCGCGGCCTATTTCGCGGCGCTGCCGCCGGTAGCACCCGGTTCGTGACGCGAAGCCGCCTTGCGGTCATGGCCGTCCTGTCGGGGCGGATGATGCTCTTGCCAGGCCGGCCATTCCCGGGTTTCGGGGGTATCGGCCTGCATGAGAGCGACATTCAGAGATCAAGGACCGGCTTTGCCGCTCCCGGCATCTTCGGATCGATGGTGACGAGCGCCCCCTGGCGCCATTGCTGCAGCGTGACGAAGCTTGCCTGATTCTGCCCGGACTGATCGAATTTGATGCCCCAGCCGTTTGGCAGGCTGCCATGAGGCAGGCTGATGGCGGCAAGTGCCGCCGGCAGCTTCTCCCTCCGTTTCAAGGCCTCGATGGCGATTGTCGTGCCGACATGGGTGGTCAGGCTCGCGGCGCCGCGCGGCGGGGTGGCGTAACGCGCCTGATAGGCCGCCGCGATTGCGGCAGCGCCCGGGCCGTAGAGCGGATTGCCGATCACCATCGTATTGTCGATCGCCTGACCGAGGGTTCGCCCGATTTCGGCAAGCCCGTAGCCGGGGCCCGTGCCGATGATCATGCGAGGACGCCAGCGCGCCTCCTGCATCGCCTGGTAGAGCAGCAGGACATGGTCGGTCCGCCCGGCATGGATCAGCAGGTCGATCCGCGCGTCCCGCATTCGCCCCACCTCCTCGTCCAGATCGGGTGCGGCCGTCGCATAGGCCATGCTGAGCGTGACCGGCACGCCAGCCTGCCGCAAGCCTGCCAGCATGACGCCGGCAAAGGACCCATCTGTGGCGCCGATATCGAACAGCAGGGCAAGGCGCAGGCGCGTGGCGGCGGTTTTCCATCCTGGCGCCACAATCCGTGCGATCGTATCTTGCGCGGCCGTGGTGAAGGCGGCGGTTGTCGTGCAGAGTCGCCGCAAGATCCTGAAGTTGCGACGGGTGACGCCGCCGGCGGGTGCGTCGAGTTCCACATAGGGAATGCCGGCGAGTTCGGCGGCCGCGGTGGCGGCGAACGACGCTGTGGATGACTGGCTGCCCAGGATCATGTCGATGGACGAGGCCTTGCCGGCCTTGCGGATCATGGCTTGTATTGCCGAGTCGGGATCGGCCGCATCGGCCCGCATGACCTCGATATCCGCGTCGATTTTCGTGCGCGCGGCATCGATCGCGAGCGCAACACCGCGCCACGCCTCGTCACCGAGCAGCGTCTGCGCGCCGGTTTCGGGAAAGAGCGTGCCGATCAGCAGGCGGCGGCGTGGTCCGCCGGCCGCATGGGGCATCGCGGCCCTGGTCTGCCCGCCGGCAAATCCCGCAAGGCCGATTCCGGTAATCACGCCGCGGCGGGAGAGCGGGCGGGTCACGCGCGGGCGGGACAAAGCGGTTGATCGATCATGACACATATATATAGGTCAGAGACATGGCCGGATAGGCGCCGCCGACGCCGCCCATGCCCCCGAAATCCCGACGCCAATCAAGGAGATATCCGATGAACCATCCCGAGACCATGGTGCATGTCACGTTCGACCAGCCGGGCGGCCCCGAAGTGATGTCGTTCGCGACCGGCCTGGTCCCGGCGCCGCGCGAGGGCGAGGTTCTGCTCCGCGTCGCCGCCGCCGGTGTGAACCGGCCGGATATCCAGCAGCGCAAGGGCGCGTACCCGCCGCCGCCGGGCGCGAGTCCGATCCTGGGTCTTGAGGCTGCCGGCACCATCGTGGCCTGCGGCACCGGCGTCGACCAGTGGAAGATCGGAGACAGGGTGACCGCCCTGTGCAATGGCGGTGCCTATGCTGAATATGTCGCGGTGCCGGCGGCGCAGTGCCTGCCCTGGCCGGAAGGGTTCAGTGCGATCGAGGCGGCTTCCTTGCCGGAGACGTATTTCACCGTCTGGGCCAATCTGTTCGACCTGGGGCGGCTGGCGCCCGGGGAATCGGTCCTGATCCATGGCGGCACATCGGGAATCGGCGTGGCGGCGATCCAGATGGCCCGGCGGCACGGTGCGACTGTCTATGCCACGGCGGGCTCCGCCGCGAAGTGCGAGGCATGCGTGGGCCTCGGGGCGGCGGCGGCGATCCAGTATCGCGAACAGGATTTTCTGGACGAGATCAAACGCCTGACCGATGGGCGCGGCGTCGATGTCGTGCTCGACATGGTCGGCGCGCCCTATACGAGCCGGAATCTGCGTGCCTTGCGCCGGTCCGGCCGCCTCGTGCAGATTGCCTTCATGGGCGGCAGCGTCGCCCGTGATATCGATCTGCTCCCGATCATGGTGAATCGCCTCACTGTCACCGGATCGACGATGCGGCCCCGCAGCACGGCGGAGAAGGGGCGATCGCCACCGCGTTGCGCGAAACCGTATGGCCGTGGCTGGAGTCGCGGCAGATCCAGCCTGTGATCGCGCAAACACTGCCCTGGCGGGAGGTTGCGCATGCACATCAGCTGATGGAGGACAGCGCGCATATCGGCAAGATCGTCCTGGCGATCGCGTAGAGCATCATCCGATCAGATGGAGTTATCTGCTCGGATAAAGAAGCTCTATTTATCAATACTATAGAGCACGACATCCGATCCATCCGGCTCGGATATCGTGCTCTAACGCCCATGTCTTTAGAAGCGTAACCAGAACGGCTCCCGCACTGTAGCGCCCGCAATTCCCTGGATTTCCTGTTCCGGAATTCCAGGGCGGCGGCCTGCAACACGAGGGGGCATAAAATAAATAAAAAGAATTTTACGTAAAAAATGAAAAATAAAAAATAAACGCATATTAAATTTATAAATAAATAGTAATTGCCATTTTTGAGATGTGTTTTTGCGAATATAGTTTATTTTTACTTAAATAACAGAATTTATCAAATTTTAAGCCCATAAAATGATATTATAATTATTTTTGATATCATAACTTGCTATCTATTCTCTTGCCCGGACGCTCCTAACAGGATATCTGGTAACCATTGGTTAAGGACGATTTTCAGGAGTTTTCGGTATGAGTTCGAGTATTTCAATCGGTGGTGGTATTAATTCCCAGAAGCTGAGCGGAATTGTGTATATTCCATCCAGCGGCCTCACCTCATCGCAGATTACGTCCCTTCAAAATTTGCTCAACACGGATTTTAGTGCTGCGGCTCAGGGAACTGTCTCTCTGACGAATTTCGATGCAGTGACCGGTCAAACGTCAAGCACGACAGGCTCTGCCACGACAGGTGGAATTTACGAAGTTTCCAACACCAACGGCTCGGGGGCCTCTACCGCCGGTAGCGTCAATGTTGCCGTCACGGTGCCCTCGAGCGCGAGCACGGTCATCCTGCAGGCGCCTGGCACGATTTCAGTAACCGGCAATGGCCAGGCCAGCACCTACGTCATCGGATCACAGACAGCCGCTCTGATCACCACCGCCGGTAGCGGGTCGGGTGTTAACTCGATCTATGATTTAGGTGGGAATACAACCATCGATGCGGCGGGCAACAACCAGGCGACGCTGACCGGTGGTCAGGATCTCGTCAGGGTTCTGAATGGCAGCGACACGGTGAACGCAACCGGCTCGGCCAGCGTCCGGGTCGGCATACCGACTGGTTATGCCGGCTCCGTCGATTTCATCAACACCGGTACCGGCAGCTCGACCGTTCTCGGGCAGGCTGGCTCCGTGACGGCGTTTGGCGGCAATGGCGGAGGCCTCCTTTACGGCGGCACCGCCGGCAACAACCAGCTTGTAGGCGGCAATGGAGCGTTCACGCTGGTTGGGGCAGGCAACGGTGACACGCTTGTCGCTGGTTATAACGCGCAAGCCTCGACCTCCAATAACAATGTTCTCTTTGCCGGTGTCGGCAACGAGACGTTGGGAGCATCTCAATATACGAATAACAACATATTCGCCGCGGGTGCCGGCAACGACGTGATATCGTCTGCAGGTGCCGGGTCCCAGTATTTCTTTACATCATCCAGTTCTTCTACCATTTACGGTTCGACAGTAACCGGTGCAACAAATACATATTTTGTTTCGAACTCCACGGCCGGTGGTGGCAGCTCCGTTATCGAGAATTTCAACATGAACACGGACCTGCTGCTCGCACGCAACGGCGTCGTCATCAGCTCCGTCAACAATATCACGGCCAGCATCTATCCACTCGGCGCCGCCTCGGTGATCCTGTCGGACGGCTCGCAGATTACGATGGTCGGTTACAATGCCAGCCAGCTCAACAAATTCATTGGTGGGTCGATTATCAGCTGAATTTTTCAATCCCGATATTTCAGAAGCCCCGGGCCATTGGCCCGGGGTTTTTTATGCTCTGTGTATCAGTATCATCCGCATGGATCGGAACGTGCTCGATTCGGAGGCGCGGCGATCGTCCTGGTTTCATGGACCGGACATATCCCGGGTTTGCGAGGCCAGCCGAGTCCGCGCGCGAGATGCCATGCGCGGAGGGATTCGGAAAACGAGATCCGCCGCGCCGGGAACTCTCAGCGCCGCAGCGCCATCCTGATCGGCCCCTCGCGGCGGCCATGGGTGAACTGGTCGACCATCTCGTTGCCGCTGTTCATCACCAGCGCGGCATCGCCTTCCCAGATGATCCGGCCATCCTGCAACATCGCGATCCGGTCGCCGATTCGCTGTGCGCTCGCCATGTCGTGGGTGATGGTGATCGAGGTCGAGCCCAGGCGTTTCACGCAATCGACGATCAGCCCGTCGATCACCGCCCCCATGATCGGGTCGAGCCCAGTGGTCGGCTCATCGAAAACCATGATCGACGGCTCGGCCGCGATCGCCCGCGCCAGGGCAACGCGCTTCTGCATCCCGCCCGACAGCTCGGCTGGTGACAACTCGCCCACGCTCGCATCGAGCCCGACCTGCGCGAGAATGCCACCGGCCATCCTGCGCGCCTCGGCGCGGGTGACGCGGCCACGCGCCAGCAGCCCGAACGCCACGTTCTCCCAGACCGGCCGGCTGTCGAACAGCGCGCCGTTCTGGAACAGCATGCCGATCTGGTCGCGCAAAGCGCGCGCGCGCGCCGGCCGCGCGGTCAGCAGATTTTCACCGTCGATCCATATCTCGCCCTCATCCGGCGGGATCAGGCCGAGAATGCATTTCAGCAGCACCGACTTGCCGGTGCCCGACCCGCCGATGACGACCATGCTCGTCTTCGCCATCACGTCGAGATCCACGCCATCGAGCACGCGTTTGGTGCCGAAGCTCTTGCGTAGGCCGCGGATGCGGATTTTCGGCTCGGCCGTTTCGGCGCCGCTCACGAGAAGAACGCCTGGGTCATCAGATAGTCCAGTGCGAGGATCAGCACCGAGGCGGAGACCACCGCCGCCGTGGTCGCACCGCCAACACCCTGCGCGCCGCCGCGCGAGCGATAGCCGTGAAAGCACCCCATCAGCGCGATCACGAAGCCGAACACCGCCGCCTTCACCAGGCCGGAGACGACATCGTTGCTGTGCAGGTAGTTCACAGTGTCGCGCAGATAGGCGTTGGGCTCGAAGCCGAGCCTGACGGTGGAAACCAGGAAGCCGCCGGCCACGCCGAGAATGTCGGCGATCACCACCAGCAGGGGCAGGGCGATCACCCCGGCGAGCAGGCGCGGGGTAACAAGATAGCGCATCGGATCGGTGGCGAGGGTGGTCAGCGCATCGATCTGGTCGGTCACGCGCATCGTGCCCATTTCCGCGGCGATGGCCGATCCCGCGCGCCCTGCGACCATCAATCCGGCCAGAACCGGGCCGAGTTCGCGGGTGAGGGACAGCACCACCACGCTCGCGATCACGCTCGAACTGTCGAAGCGCGAGAAGCCGACATAGCTCTGCAGCGCCAGCACCATCCCGGTGAACACCGCGGTGAGGGCGACGACCGGCAGGCTCGAATAGCCGATTTCCATCAGCGCGCGGCCGAAATTGCGCAAGTGAAACGGCGGGCGCACCAGGCCGGACAGGCCGGCGGCGGCGAAGAGCGCGAGTTCGCCGAGCATGATCACGAAGCCGAGCGCAAGGCGGCCGAGTGCGGCGATTGGGTCGAGCACGAGATTCATACGCGGGATTATACCGATTTCACCACCCGCCGATAGCGCGGGCCGAGCGACGTCAGAATCTCGTAGCCGATCGTGCCAGCCTCGGCGGCGATGGCGTCGATATCATGGCCTGGGCCGATCAGCTCGATAACGTCGCCGGGCGCGATGGCGGGATGATCGGTAACATCGAACGTCGTCAGGTCCATCGAGAGCCTGCCGGCCACCGGGATGATCTCCCCCTGCCAGCGTGCCGTCAGCCGGTTCGACAGTGATCGCGGCAGCCCATCGGCATAGCCGACGCCGATCGTCGCGATGCGCGAGGGCCGCGCCGCCCGCCAGGTGCCGTTATAGCCCACGGTTTCACCCGTCGCGATCGCGCGGATCTGCAGGATCGGCGCGGCGAGGGTGATGGCCGGGCGCATCGGATTTGCCCCTTGCGGGGTCGGGTTGCCGCCATAGAGCGCATAGCCGGGCCGGGCGAGGTCGGAGCCGAATGTCGGGCCGAGAAACAGGCCGGAGGAGTTGGCAAGGCTGGTCCGCAGCCAGGGGAACCGCGCGGCGAAGGCAGCGAAACGCCCTTGCTGTGCTGCGTTTTCCACCGCATCCGGCTCCTCCGCTGCGATGAGATGCGTCATCACATGCGTCAGGCCCAGCCCGTCGAGACGGTCTGGATGGGCGATGAGATGGGCTGCCTCGTCACGATCGAGGCCGAGCCGGTTCATCCCGGTATCGACATGCAGGAACGAAGGCGGCGCGCCGTCATCGCCGGCCGCCGCGCGCCAGCGCGCGCAGGAAGCGAGCGAGCCGAGCACCGGGATCAGCCGACGCGCGTGCATCGTGCGCTCCTCGCCGGGCGGGCAGCCGTTGAGAACCGCGATCCGCGCCGCCGGCAACAGGGCGCGCAGAGAAAGAGCTTCATCGAGCGTGGCGACGAAAAAGCTGCGGCAGCCGGCGGCGGCAAGGGCGGGGGCGATCAGGGCCGCGCCGAGTCCGTAGGCATCGGCCTTGACCACGCCGGCGACCTCGCCCGCATGGCGGGCGGCCAGTGTCCGCCAGTTGGCGGCGACGGCGCCGGGGTCGATGGTCAGGGTCGGGTGGTTCATGCGGCGTTGCGGAACATCTGCCGACGCTCCCGCAGCCGGGCGACATGCGCATCGAAACATGCGCGGACCCGCGCGGGGTCGTGCCGGCGCTCGAGGTCGCGGATGGTGAAGTGAACCTGCGCCATGGTCTGGAAATGGCTCATGAACAGGTAGTTGGCGCCCGCCCCCGACAGGGCGCCGACCAGCGGCACGAGGGCGGCCATCGCCTGTTCGGACAGCATGACCGAGAACCGCGAGGCGATCGTGCGCAGGAACAGCGATAGCGGCGCATGGGTGAGCGCGCCGCGCACCGCCCAGTAGCTGGCTTCGACCTCGCCTTCCTCGCCGCGGATCGTGCCGAAGCCGAACACTTCGAGACAGGCGCGCCGCGTCTCGAACTCGTCAATATCCTCGCCATGGCTGCGGGCGATCTCGGCGATGGCGCGGAACATCATCGCCATGGTGAACGGAATGTCGGCCAGCGAAAGCGGGCCGCCGGCGAGGCCGGAGAGCGCGCCGCTCGCGGCAACGGCGCCGCGATAGACCCGCTCGGACGCCGCTCCCGCGCGCCGCGGGGCGAGACCGGCGCGCGAGACGGCGAGCAGCGACCACAAGGCTTCGGAGGCATAATCCTCGATCACCCGGCGGCTGTTCGGCAGAAAAAGGTTTAGCGCGCGTTCCGCCGCCCCCGCGGTGGTGCGGCCGATCCGGCTCAGCAGGCGGGTGAACAGCCCGTGCGCGGCGACATAGCGCGAGGCCGCCTGCGCGATCCGCGCAAGGTCGGCCTCGGGCAGGCCGGCGCAGGCATTGCCGCCTTGTGTCGCCATCGCGCGCATCCCCTTCAGGTCAGTCGACGTTCATTCATGTTGGGTGTCGAGGTCGGCGAATCGAGTGAATTCAGCCTCGAAGAACAGGTCGATCTTGCCGGTCGGGCCGTGGCGCTGCTTGGCGAGGATCAGCTCGGCGCGGTTGTGGACATGTTCCATGTCCTGCTGCCATTTGGCCAGCGCATCCTGGAACTTGTCCTCTGAATCGTAGGCCATCTGCTTGGGCATCCGGGCCTGGAGGTAATACTCGTCGCGATAGACGAACATCACCGCGTCGGCGTCCTGTTCGATCGTGCCGGATTCGCGAAGGTCGGAGAGCTGGGGGCGCTTGTCCTCGCGGGATTCCACGGCGCGGGAGAGCTGCGACAGTGCTATGACCGGCACCGAGAGTTCCTTGGCGATGGCCTTCAGCCCCTGGGTGATCTGGCTGATTTCCAGCACGCGGTTGTCCGGCCTTGTGCCGGCGGCGGGGCGCATCAGCTGGAGATAGTCGACCACGATGAGCGCCAGGCCGCGCGTGCGCCGCAGCCTTCGGCAGCGGGTGCGCAGCGCGGAGAGGGTGATCGCCGGCGTGTCGTCGATGATCAGCGGCAGCCGGGCGATGCGGCGCGACACCGCGACGAAATTGTCGAAATCCTTCTGCCCGATCTCGCCGCGGCGGATGCGGTCGGAGGAGACGCGCGCCTCCTCGGCGAGAAGACGGGTGGCAAGCTGCTCGGCGCTCATTTCGAGCGAGAAAACGGCGACGCACTGCTTCGCCTCGGCATTCGGGTTCTCGGCGCGGGCTTCGCTGAGCAGCGCCTGGGCGGCGCCGAAGGCGATTTTGGTGGCGAGCGCCGTTTTGCCCATGCCGGGACGGCCGGCAAGAATAAGCAGGTCCGACGGGTGCAACCCGCCGGTCCGGGCGTCGAGATCCGTAAGGCCTGTGGTCAGGCCGGAGACCTTGCCATCGCGCTCGAAGGCCTTGGCGGCAGTGTCGATCGCCATCGCCAGCGCGGTCTCGAAGGTCATCGCGGCGCCCTCGCTGCCGCCCTTGGTCGCGAGGTCGAACAGCGCCTGCTCCGCCGCCTCGATCTGCGCCGTGCCGTCCAGCTCGGGGTCCGACCCGAAGCCGCGATTGACCGTGAGTTCGCCAAGCTCGATCAGCTGCCGGCGGATCCAGGCATCGTAGATGATCCGGCCATAATCGCCGGCATTGATGATGCCGACCATGGCGGTGAGAAGCTGGCCGAGATAGGCCGCGCCGCCGACATCGTCGAGCAGGCCGGAATGTTCGAAGGTCGCGCGCAGGGTTACCGGATCGGCGACCTGCCCGGCCTCGATCCGCCGGGCGATGGCCTCGTAGATTCTCCCATGCACCGCATCGGCGAAATGTTCGGGGGCCAGGAACTCCGAAACCCGCTCATAGGCCTTGTTGTTGGCCAGCAGCGCGCCGAGCAGGGCCTGCTCGGCCTCGAGATTTGCGGGAGGAAGTTTCGGTTGTGCGCCCGGCCGGGCGAGCTCGGAGATATCCATCTGCCGCTCTTAGCGCGTCATACGAACGCGTGACAGCGCGGGAGGCGGGCCACAGGGCTGTGGAAAAGGTGGATAAGGTGGATAAGGTGGATAAGGTGGATAAGCGACCCGCCGGACCAGGCGATGGGTATCTTGTTCCGGCCATGGGAATGCGACCGGTCGCCCCCCCCCGGGTGGGAGGGCGACCATGCCGGGATCAGGAAAGAACGGTCGTCGATCCGGAAACGTTGGCGCTGAGCTTGCTGCCGAGACCGCTGACGAGAATCTGGGTTCCGTCGTTCAGAAGCAGGTTGAGGCCGCCAGAGACGACAGACTGGCTGCTGACGGAAACATTGCCCGTGAGGTCGATCTTGTCGGTGCCACTCTGGAAATTCTTGATCAGGTCCGACTTGTTGGCAGATCCGGTGTCGAACGTGAAGTAGTTCGCAGTTGCCTTCGTGCCGCCGACGAGCGTTTCATTCCCAGCGCCGGCAAACAGGTAGTTGGTGCTCGAACCGCCGGTCAGCGTGTCACCATTGCCGCCGCCATAGAGCGTCACCGCCCCGGCGGAGCCGGTCAGTGAATTGTTGCCGTTCGAGCCGCCAAAGGCCACCAATCCGCCCGAACCACCGAGGGCAGTGACCGCTCCTGTGCCGCGCGTGATGACGCCCTGGTTTGTGCTGCCGATGAAATCCAGCGTTCCGGCGCCGCCATAGACGCTGGCTGCTCCCGTGCCGGTCGCAGTGATCGTCTCGTTGCCACCGAGCAGGAAGGCGGTGGAGCCCCCGTTCAGGGTCTCGCTATTGTTGCCGCCGATGAAAAGGGTGAAGTTCTGCCCGGTGCTGACGACCGAACTGTTGCCCTCCGCGATCGCATAGGAAGAGCCTCCGAGCGTCGCGCTCGTGCCTGTTCCGCTCGTGTTGGAAAGAATGACGAAGCTGTGGCTCTGGCTGGTCGTGATCGCGGCGTCATTCGAGCCGTTGAGAAAGATATCGCTTGCTCCAGTGCCGGTAATCGTATTGTTCGAGCCGTTGGCAATGACTGTGTCAGCGCCGGTAGCGTAGACAGTGTTATTGGAGCCGTAGGTCAGGAGTATGTTCGACCCCGTGGCGGTCTCAGCATTGCTCTGCCCGAAAATCGCGACGGGGGCTGCGGCGCTGGCGGTGATCGAGTTGTTCGTGCCGGTAATCAGGGCCTGGCCGGTGCTCGAATCGGTGATTGTGTTGGCGCTGCCATCGGACCAGAGACCACCTTGCCCACCGATCGTGACTGAATCGTGGGTTCCATTGGCCCATACCGTCGTCGTGCCGGAGGCATTGACCTGGTTATATCCCGTATCCACCCGCTTCAGCTTGACGAGGGCATTGCCGCTGGCGGTGACCGAGGCCTTTGTCGTCCCCACGTTGATCGTATCGTTGCCGCCGGACGTCAGGCTATCGGAGCCGGCATTCAGATTGATCGTGTTGTTGCCGCCGCTGGTGGTGATGTGATTATAGCTTGGCTGATTGTAGACACTCGGCGCCGCAGTGATCGTGTTGTTGCCGCTGGCCACAACGACATCGTACCAATAGCCATCGAGAGTGAAATTGTTGTTGCCGCCGCCGGCATAGATCGTGTCGATACCCGCACCGCCCTGAGGGTCAAAGGTCAGGTTGGTTGTCGCGCCGGTGACGATGAGAGCGGTGTTTCCGGAGCCTCCGGTGATCGTTTCGTTGCCGCTGAAGGCAGCTATGATGCCTTTGATTCCGTTGTTGGTCGGGCTCGTGCCAGTCTGCCCGTTGGGCAGGGTAAGCGTGCTTCCCCCGCCGGTGACCGTGCCGGTAAGCAGCGTATCGACATAGGCGTTAGGGTTCGTTGGTTCCGCTGGCAGCGCGGAAACCGCGGCGCCACTGCCCGCCAGAGATACGGTTGCAACGCTAACGCTGAGAGTGGCCGAATTATGGGTAATGAGATTGTTTATATTGTTGTCCAGCAACTGCTGGATGACCGACTGAACGGATGAATCAACAGAAAACAGATTCGTTGTTCCCGTAGTACTGGTCGTTATTGAAACGGTTCCATAAGATATTGACGATGACACGATATGCTCCGTATCCTGCTGCGCTTACAAACAGTTAATTTAAAAAAATTAACAATCGTTCAACAAAGAGGTGTTTCTGCGATTGGAAGCCTCCTTTCCGTTTGATGTTGTAAAATTAAATATTGTTTACGTATATATCATCTTTGGCAACCTGGATAGCCCGTGCGCGCCTGGAGCAGGGCATCGAATTCCGCCACGTGTTCATAATCCGGCATCAGGCGGGCCAGGGCGGCGCATTGCCGCGTTGCGGGATGAAAATAGATCTCGGTTGATCCTGGCGGCAGCGCGTCGAGATAGGCGCGCACACGTTCCAGGGTCATGTGGCCCGAATGGCGGAGCCCCAATACCTGGTCCGGACTCGCCAGCCCGGCGCGGCGCGCCTGCGCGCGCAGCACCCGTGACCACGCATGAAGGGCGTGGGCCGCGAGCCCCGGCCGCTCGCCGCACGCCGCGAGAACGGCGGGCGGTTCCGCCGGAACCCGGATCCGTGTCAGGCCGAACTCCCGCCCGATGCGGATCATCAGCGCCGCGACGGTTGGATGCATATGCATGTGCTTGTGGCTGTCGGCGTGGTGCAGGGGCAGACCCGTCGCGGCAAAAGCCTCGAACTGGGCGCGAATTTCCGCCGCGAGTTCGCGCCGCGCCGCGGGTGAAACGAAATAGCGGAAGCCGCGGGCCACCTGGTCCGATCCGAAGCGGCCATCCGCCCCGGTAATGTTTGGCAGGGCGGCATGACCGAGGACCGACGCGCCCTCGACCAGAACCAGATGCAGCCCCACTCTCAGGTCGGGCAGGCGTTTTGCCCGGGCCACGGCATCCGGCGCCGCTGGGGCTGCTACCATGAGACTGGCCTGGCCGAGCACACCCTCGCGATGGGCGCGCTCGACAGCCTCGTTGACGGTTTCGGTCAGCCCGAAATCATCGGCCGAGAAAACGACCTCGGCGTCCTTCCGCATCGCCGCGGTCGCCCGGGGCAATCAGGCGGCGTGGCGTTCGCGCAGGAACTGGAAGAATTCGACGCCCTCGCGCAGCCGGCGTTTCATCATCTGCGGGCTGCGCACCATCTCGCCCACGATCGAGGCGATTTTCGGCACCCGGAAATAGAACTGCCTGTAGAAGGTTTCCACGCTGTCGAAAATTTCCGTATGCGTCAGATGTGGATAATGCAGCGGCGCGATCTGGATGCCGTGATCGTCGATCAGTTCGGCATGCGTCGCATCGAGCCAGCCGTTCTCAACCGCCTGATCATAGAGGAAGGTTCCCGGATAGGGGGCCGCGAGCGATACCTGGATGGTGTGCGGATTGATATCCTTCGCGAAGTCGATCGTCTCGCGGATGGTCTCCTGGGTTTCGCCGGGCAGCCCCAGAATGAAGGTGCCATGAATCTTGATGCCGAGTTCGTGGCAATCCTTCGTGAACTGCTTCGCTACCTCGACCCGCATGCCCTTCTTGATGTTGTGAAGGATCTGCTGGTTGCCGCTTTCATAGCCGACGAGCAGCAGGCGCAGCCCGTTGTCGCGCAGCACTTTCAGCGTGTCGCGGGGAACGTTCGCCTTGGCGTTGCACGACCATGTCACGCCGAGCTTGCCGAGTTCCCGCGCGATGGCCTCGGCGCGGGGCAGATTGTCGGTGAACGTATCGTCGTCGAAGAACAGTTCGCGCATCTGCGGGAAATCGCGCTGGATCTGCTTCACCTCGGCGATCACATGCTCGACCGAGCGGGTGCGGTAACGATGCCCGCCCACTGTCTGCGGCCAGAGACAGAAGGTGCAGCGCGACTTGCAGCCCCGCCCGGTATAGAGCGAGACATACGGGTGCATCAGATACCCGATGAAATAATCCTCGACCCGCAGGTCGCGCTTGTAGACATCCGCGACGAAGGGCAGGCTGTTCATATCCTCGAGGGTGGCGCGGTCCTTGTTATGCACGATTTCGCCGGCCTCGTTGCGCCAGGAAATGCCGTCGACCTCCGCGAAGGGGCGGCCCTCGGCGATCTCCTTGATCGTGAAGTCGAACTCGTTGCGGGCAACGAAATCCACCGGCGCGGCGCGCTCGAGGCTTTCGCCGGCCTGCACCGCGACCTTGGCGCCGATGAAGCCGATCTTCACGCCGGGATTTTCCGCCCGGATCTGCGCGGCCACCTTCACATCATTGGCGAAGGAGGGCGTGGACGTATGGATGATCACCAGTTCCGCCACGCGGGCATGCGGCATCACATCTTTCATTGTGAGGCCGGCCGGCGGCGCGTCGATCAGCTTCGAGCCGGGGATCAGGGCCGCCGGCTGGGCAAGCCAGGTCGGGAACCAGAACGAGCGGATTTCCCGCCGCGCCTGATAGCGTGAGCCGGCGCCGCCGTCGAAACCGTCGAAGGAGGGCGGTTGCAGGAACAGGGTCTTCATCATTGCTTCGGTCCTAACTCATGTGCCGCGTGACGGCACCAATTCCGTTCCCACCAGTGCTGCGGCCGGAATCGGCCTGCAACGTCTGGCCACGCCACTCCACCGTGTCGCTCCAGAAACTCAACGCGAAAATGGCGGCCGAAGCCGCGTCGCGCAAGAGGAAAAGCCAGGGCGGCGGCGGCGCCATCAGCATCGGCACGGCGCCGCTGGCCCGCCCGAACCCGAGGCGCCGCTCGAACAGCCGGGCAATGCCGTGGCGAAGCCCGGCGGCAAGGGCAAGGCCGATCCAGGCCCAGATGGCTGCGCCGCTCAGCAGCAGGGCGATGAGTGCCCAGAACAGCGGAAACTGCGTCACGATCCCTGCATAGCTGAGCGGCACCAGCGCGCGGACGGTCCGGGCCCAGCGCAGCTCGTGGCGCAGCAGCGCGCGGAGTGTGGTTTCCGGCACCGAGGTCGCCGGAATCGCCGAGCCGAGCGCCACCTGCTTGCCGGTCGCACGGATTCGCTGGCCGAGCACGTTGTCGTCGGCAAGGTGATCGAGCAGCGCCGCGAAGCCGCCGATCGCGTCGAGATCGCGCCGCCGCAATGCCATGGTGGCGCCGAGGCAGTCCTGCCGACCGAGGGCGCGGGCGAGGGCGGCGCCCGGCAGAAAGCCGTGATTGATCTGCATGGCGCCGAGCCGGCCCGCGAGCGTGTCGGTCGCCGGCAGGCCGGTATAGAATGTGGTCACCAGGCCGACCTCGGGTCGTGCCAGCGGCGTGACGATCGCGGCGAGAAAATCGGGCGCCACATGCATATCGGCGTCGGAGATGACGAACAGATCGTGGCGGGACGCCGCATGCATCGCCATCAGGTTGGCGACCTTCCGGTTGCGCCCCTCGCGATGCGGGCCGGTTACCACCGCGACATCGACCGCCGGATAACGCTGCTGCAGTCGCCCGACGATCGCGAGCGCCGGGTCGTTCGGGTCGGCAGCGCCGAAAATCAGCTGGAATTGAGGATAATCGAGCAGAAAGAACGATTCGAGCGCGGTATCGAGCAACGGCTCGACGCCGTGCAGCGGCTTGAAGACCGTGATCGGCGGCGCCTGCTCCGGTATCTTCGCCGCCGTCCGTTGCGGGCTGACGAGGCAGGCGCCGATCGCCTGCTGGATCAGACCGACCGCGCAGAGCGCCTCGGCGAAGACGGGCAGGATCGCGGCCATGTCAGTCGCGAATCGCCCCGCCCGACAGTGTCGCGATTTTTTTCTTCAGTGCCTCGATCAGCCGCGCGGCGTTACCCGGGTCGATCAGACCGCTGAAATCGGAGCGCTGTGCGGCAACCTTGCTGATCGTGCCCTCGAAGAGCACGTCGGTGATCTTCCAGGTGCCGCCGGCCTCGCGCATCACGTAGGCGAGCTTGACCGACTTGCCGTCGTGCTCGTTCAGGGTGGTGGACACGATCCGGCTGTCGCCGGCGCGGCGGATATCCGGATCGGTGGTGAAATGCTGCCCGCCATAGGCGTTGAAGTTACTGACATAGGTCGCGATCGTGTATTGCCGGAACAGCTTGCCAAGCTCGGTTTTCTGGGCCGCCGGAATCTGCGGCCAGAGCAGGCCGGCAGAATTCTGGAGGATCAGCTCGAGATCGAAGCTGGCCTCCACCACCGGCTTGAGCATGGCGTAGCGCGCGGCAAAGCTCTTGCCGGCGCTGCCTGCCTTCATCACCGCGATCAGCGCCGAATCCAGGGCGTCGACCGGCTGGGCTTCCGCAGCGGCGGCCGCGCGCGCCCGGGGCAGCGCGAGGCCGATTGAGGTGACGGCGGCAGCCGCCAGGAGACCACGACGTTTCATGCCCTGAGATATAGTGTTCACCGTGCCGGAATTGCGACGGAACCTTGGGCATTTTCGGGCACCGCGCCGCGGCCGAGCGCGCTCAGCGCGTGCGCCACGATATCCTTCGCGGTCAGGCCCGCATCGATCAGCTGGGCTGCGGGCGTGTTGTGGTCGATGAAGCGGTCCGGCAGCACCATCGGCCGGAAGCGCAGCCCGGAATCGAACGCGCCCGACCAGGCGAGATGATGGCCCACCGCGGCGCCAAACCCGCCGCTGGCGCCATCCTCGATCGTGATCAACACTTCGTGATGGCGGGCCAGCTGGTCGATCAGCGCGGTATCGAGCGGCTTCATGAAGCGGGCATCGGCGATTGTCGCCGTGAAGCCGTTCGCGGCAAGCTCATCGGCCGCGCGCAGCGCATCGCCCAGTCGCGGGCCGAGCGCAAGGACGGCGACGCTGCTGCCCTCGCGCACGATCCGTCCCTTGCCGATCTCCCACGGCACGCCCCGTTCCGGCAGCGCGATTCCGGTTCCCTCGCCGCGCGGATAGCGGAAGGCGGAGGGCCGGTCGTCGATCGCGGTCGCCGTGGCGACACAGTGGACGAGTTCCGCCTCGTCCGACGGCGCCATGATCACCATGCCCGGCAGGCAGCCGAGATAGGCGAGGTCGTAGACGCCGGCATGGGTTGCGCCATCGGCGCCGACCAGCCCCGCCCGGTCCATGGCGAAGCGCACCGGCAGCGACTGGATGGCGACATCGTGCACCACCTGGTCATAGGCGCGCTGGAGGAAGGTGGAATAGATCGCGCAGAACGGCGCCATGCCCTCAGTCGCCAGCCCGGCCGCGAAGGTCACGGCGTGCTGCTCGGCAATCCCGACATCGAAGCAGCGATCCGGGAACCGCTTGGCGAAGGCGTCCAGGCCAGTGCCGCTGGGCATGGCGGCGTTGACCGCGACGACATTCGGGTTGCGCTCCGCCTCGGCGATCAGCGCCTGCGCGAACACCTTCGTATACGAGGGCGGTCCCGGCGGCGCCTTGGTCTGCTCGCCGGTGACGACGTTGAACTTCGACACGCCATGATACTTGTCCGCCGAGGCTTCGGCCGGCGCGTAGCCCTTGCCCTTCTGGGTGACGACGTGCAGCAGGATCGGCTCGTCACCCTCGCTGTCGCGCAGGTTGCGCAGCACGGGCAGCAGGTGGTCGAGATTATGGCCGTCGATCGGGCCGACGTAATAAAAGCCCAGCTCCTCGAACAATGTGCCCCCGGTGAGGATACCGCGGGCATATTCCTCGGCGCGTTTCGCGGTGCGCTCGATCGTCCGGGGAAAGTGCTTCGCCATGCGGGCGGCGAAATCGCGGATCGAGAGAAAGCTGCGCGAGGAGATCAGCCGCGACAGATAGGCGCTCATCGCGCCGACAGGCGGGGCGATCGACATGTCGTTGTCATTGAGAACGACGATCATGCGCGACCTGCTCGCCCCGGCATTGTTCATCGCCTCATAGGCCATGCCGGCCGACATCGCGCCGTCGCCGATCACCGCGATCACGTTGCGCTTCGGGGTCTCGCCCTTCAGGTCGCGGGCCACGGCCATGCCGAGCCCGGCGGAAATCGAGGTCGAGGAATGCGCGGCACCGAACGGGTCGTACTCGCTTTCCGACCGGCGGGTGAAGCCGGAGAGTCCGCCCGGCTGGCGCAGCGTGCGGATCCGGTCGCGCCGCCCGGTGAGAATCTTGTGCGGGTAGGTCTGGTGGCCGACATCCCAGATCAGCCGGTCGCGCGGGGTTTCGAACACCGCATGAATCGCGACGGTCAGCTCGACGACGCCGAGCGATGCGCCCAGATGGCCGCCGGTGACGGAAACCGTGTCGATCGTCTCCGCACGCAGTTCATCGGCGAGCTGGCGCAGCTGCTCGGCCGAAAGGTTGCGCATGTCGCTCGGAACCCGTACGCGATCCAGCAGGGGGGTCTGCGGCGGCATCAGGCGGTCTCCCCCAGGCGCCGTTCTGGAGTCTCGCTGGAGCGGTAAGCCATGATGCTGGTTCCTTATACTCTGCGTCGTTGCGACCCTTGCGTCCGGATCGTGCCGGCGAAGCGCCCTTTATACGGTGATTGCGGGAAGCGATAGACCCTTCGCCCACAGATGGGGGCGATGTGCCCGTCATGAAAAGGGCCTTGAAAACGGCATGGCAACGGAACAACAGATTGGCATCTTGCGATGCAGGCGCGCAACACTGTCGTGAGACGGCGTGCCCTGCCCGAGCCATCCCTTGCGAAACCGCCGGCGGATACCCTAATTGGCGAATGGATACGTATGCCCGGGGCAGGCGGTCCGCATTGCGATATTCAGATTTCTGAAAGGCGACGGACGATGGATCTGTCTCTCACCCCGACCGACCGCGCCGACTCGGCGGCCGGCACCCCCGTCATGAAGGTGGTGCTGGCACAGCCGCGCGGGTTCTGCGCTGGCGTGGAGCGGGCAATCGAGATCGTCGAGCGCGCTCTGGTGAAATTCGGCCCGCCAATCTATGTCCGCCACGAAATCGTTCACAACCGGCATGTCGTCGAAGATCTCCGTGCGCGCGGTGCGGTTTTCGTCGATGAGATCGCCGAGGTGCCGGACGGGGCGATCACCGTATTTTCGGCGCACGGCGTCGCGCGCAAGGTGCAGACGGATGCTGCCGACCGCGCCTTGCCGGTGATCGACGCCACCTGCCCGCTGGTCGCCAAGGTGCATTCCGAGGGGCGGCGCTATGCCGGGCAGGGGCGTGAAATCGTTCTGATCGGACATGCCGGCCATGCCGAGGTCGAGGGCACGATCGGCCAGATCGACGGCAAGGTCTATCTCGTGCAGACCGTCGAAGACGTGGCCGCGCTGGATGTCGCCGATCCGGACAAGCTGTCCTACATCACCCAGACCACGCTTTCGGTCGATGACACCCGCGGCATCATTGCCGCTCTCGTGGATCGTTTTCCCGGCATCGTCGGCCCCGATGTCCGCGATATCTGCTATGCGACGCAGAACCGCCAGGAGGCGGTGCGCCACCTCGCCGAGCTTGTGGACGTGATTCTGGTGGTCGGCAGCCGCAATTCATCGAATTCCAACCGGCTGCGGGAAATCGGTGCCGAGCTTGGGCGCCCCTCCTATCTGATCGACGATGCCAGCCATCTCGATCCGTCGTGGTTCGAGGGGGTCCGCTCCGTCGGGCTGACGGCTGGCGCCTCGGCGCCCGAGGTGCTCGTGAAGGGCGTCATCGACGGGCTGAGAAAGTTCGGCCCGGTCGAGATCGACACGCTCGCCGGCACGCCGGAAGACGTGCGGTTCAAGCTTCCCGCCGAAGTGAGCGACGCCTGAGCGGCGTCTCGGTGGGGTGATCATTATCAGGAGTTACAGATGGGCGTGCCGCTGAAACAGGCGATCAAGGTCGGAGCCTATGTGCTGAAGCAGCACCTGACCGGAAACAGGCGTTATCCACTCGTGCTGATGCTCGAACCGCTGTTCCGTTGCAATCTCGCCTGCGCGGGATGCGGCAAGATCGATTATCCCGCTCCGATCCTCAATCAGCGCCTGTCGGTCGCCGATGCGCTTGAGGCCGTCGATGAATGCGGCGCCCCGGTCGTTGCGATTGCCGGCGGCGAGCCGTTGTTGCATCGCGAGATGCCCGAGATCGTCGAGAAGATCCTCGCGCGGGACAAGTTCATCTATCTCTGCACCAACGCGCTGCTGCTGGAGAAGAAGATCGACCAGTACAAGCCGCACCCCAATTTCTGCTGGGACATCCATCTCGATGGCGACCGGGAAATGCACGATCACGCCGTCAGCCAGGACGGCGTCTACGAACGTGCCGTTGCGGCGATCAAGCTCGCCAAGGCGAAAGGTTTCCGCGTTTCCATCAACTGCACCCTGTTCGATGGCGCCGATCCCGCCCGCGTGGCTGCATTCCTCGATACCGTGAACGAGATCGGGGTGGATGGCGTGATGACATCGCCGGGCTATGCCTATGAGCGCGCCCCGGATCAGGAACATTTCCTCAACCGGCAACGGACCAAGGAACTGTTCCGTGCCATTTTCCGCTACGGCAAGGAGCGCAAGGCGCGCGGCATTAGCTGGAAGTTCAACCAGTCGCCGTTGTTCCTCGATTTCCTCGCCGGCAACCAGACCTATAAATGCACGCCCTGGGGCAACCCGACCCGCAATGTGTTCGGCTGGCAGCGCCCGTGCTATCTGCTCGGCGAAGGCTATGCGAAGACCTACAAGGAATTGATGGAAACCACCGACTGGGACAAGTACGGGGTCGGCAATTACGAAAAATGCGCTGACTGCATGGTGCATTCCGGGTTCGAGGCCACCTCGGTGGTCGATTCCGTCAAGCGGCCGTGGAAGCTTGCCAAGCTGGCTATTCAGGGCATCCGCACCGAAGGCCCGATGGCGGCGGATATTCCGCTCGACAAGCAGCGGCCCGCGGAATTCGTGTTCTCACGTCACGTCGAACGCAAGATGGCGGAAATCCACGGTCAGCCGGAGCCTGCCGAACCCGCCGAATAAGGCGGGCAAGGCAGGGTCGTTCGGACTTCAGCCCGCGATGCTTCGCTCCCGCTGAGAAAATGGCAGGCGCGCCGTCATGGGCGTTTCGGTAATCCTCGTCTCGGCTTCCCGGCGATCGACAATCATGTAGCCACGCCCCCAGTTGGTCTGGATCAGGTCGTCGGCGCCGGCGGAGAGCATTTTTTTGCGTATCTTGCAGATGAACACGTCGATGATCTTTGGGTTCGGTTCATCGAGCCCTCCATAGAGGTGATCGAGTATCGCCTCCTTGCTCAGAACGCAGCCCTTGCGCAGCGCAAGGATCTCGACAATCTGATACTCTTTCTTGGTGAGGCTGATCTCGTCCTGCCCGACGAAGATTTTCTTCGCGTTCATATTGATTTCGACATTGCCGACGGCGAGTGACGGGCTCTGGAACCCTCTGCTGCGCCGAACCTGGTTCTGGACGCGGAGGAAGATTTCCTCATGCGAGATCGCGCTGACAATCAGGTCATCGACGCCCGCTTCCAGAATGCGCAACCTCGTCGCCTCGCTCAGAAGTTGTGCGACCGCCAGGATCGGGCAGCGCAGGCCGGTAAGGCGCAACCTTCGGATGAGTTCGATTTCCGCGGGCCTTGTGTCGGTCACCCGCAGCACGACCGCGTCGTATTCATAGAATCGCGTGAGATCCAGCGCTTCTTCAAGATCGGACGTTTCATCCACGACCACCAGCTTGGAGCGGAAGAAGGTCGTCAGGATGTCCCGATTATCGACCGGATTTCCAAAAATGAGAAGTTTCATTGCAACCCCCAGTTAACTTGGAAATTCAATACAACCGCAAGGGGAGGTCGTCAATAAAATAATTTTAAGGAACTGATAATCGATTGAATAATAAATCCGGTGTCGTGAAAATAGATTAAAATTGACATTCTGGAAATTTTTCTGACACCGTATCGCACAAAACACGGGCCACAAGGGGGTTCATACGCTGTTTTTGTGCGAGTGGCGCACAAGCCGGCGCCCGTGCGGGCGCAAATCCGACTTGGACGGTTAAGCTACCAGCGGTTGCGTGACAGAATATCGTCGTCGCGGGCATCGACCCATTGCGTGGCGCCATCGACGAAGTCCTCGCGCTTCCAGAACGGCGCGTCGGTCTTCAGCCAGTCGATCAGAAACGCGGTTGCGGCCAGGGCATCCGCCCGATGCGCGCTCGCGGCGGCGGCAAGAACGATCCGCGCGCCAGGGGCAAGCCGGCCCACCCGGTGAATGATGGTGCAATCCGTCAGCTGCCATCGCGCCATCGCCGTCTCGGCAATCTCGGTCAGGGTCGCTTCGGTCATACCCGGGTAATGTTCCAGGGTCAGAGCGGCCAGCGGCCTTCCGCCCACCTGCCCGCGCACCACGCCGACGAAACTCGCCACAGCCCCGGCATCCGCCTGCAGGCGCTCGAGTTCGGCGGCAACGTCGAAATCCGCCAGCGAAACGACGATGCGCGGCACGGCGTTCGGGCTCAGCCGCCGGTGAACGGCGGAAAGAACGCGATCTCGGCCGCGCCGGCGAGCGGCGTTTCCGGCGGCACGAAGCGCTGGTCGACCGCCGCCTTGATCGTCTGCCGCGCGGCGAAGGCGCGGGCATAGGCGGGGCCGCGGCCGGCGAGGTAATCCGCCAGCGCGCCCACGGTGGTCACCTCCGCGGGAAGGTCGATTTCCTCTTCGGCGAGCCCGATGCGCTCGCGGAGCCATGCGAAATACAGGATTTTCATCTCTCTTATATGATACCGCGCGCCGCTCGCGTCACCTTGTCTGGACAGTGACAACCTGGCCATTCGCCTGAACCAGCGTTGCCGTGCCGTTGCCGTTGGAAATCAGGATGCCACCGCCCTTGCCGGCGATCGGCGCCACGGTCTGGTATCGCCCGTTGCTCGGCGTGCTGACGATGCCGAGCGGCCCGTGCGGTCCCATCACCGTCTGGCCGACGGGCAGGCCGGCATCCGGCGTGATCGGCCTCGCCGCGCGCACGCGGGATTCCGGTACAGCCGGGGCGCGAGGCACCAGCTTTCCCGCCTCGCCCGGGCGTGGCGAGGGGCGCATCGCCGCCGCGCTGCCGACCAGATCCGTCGTTTCGCCGCCCTTGTGGTCGGAAGGCAGTCCCCGCGCTTTCGCCCCGGGCGGAACCGAGTATGTCGCTTGCGGCCCGCCCGCCGTTGGCGCGTTGTAGAGATCCCGATACGCGGCGCCGAGAGGCACGTTCATGTGCTTCTGAATCTCGCCCAGGGTGGGAATGGGGGCCGCCTTGCCGGGCCAGACATCGCCGGGTTCGGGGCGGAGCGGCTGAACGGCGACATTGTCGCCACGGGCGCGCTGCATGTTCACCGCATCGCCGGCTGGCGCGTTCGGGTCGCCAAAGGGGTTCAGCGTGCTGCTCAGGTAATTGCCAACCCCCGCGCAGCCGGAGAGCAGCAGCAGAACCCCACCCGAGGCCAATGCCCTCGCCGCGCAGCGCAGGCCGGACGGGCCCGGCAAGGCCATGCGGGGCGGGGTGGAACGGACAAATGACCGCATCTTTCTTCCTTGAAAATGTTCCCGACGGTTATGCGCCGGATTGGCGGTGAACCTCAAGCAATCGCATCCGCGCGCCATCGAAGAATGAAATCCGCAACCATGGCCGGGTGGTTGAGCGGCAGAACCGGCAGCCCGCCGGCTGCAAGCGGCGCATCGCTGGCCACCGCGACGATGTCATCGAAATCTGGCCAGAGAGAGGGCTTTCCGAGCATCGGCCGGTGAACCTCGATCTTCGCGACGCTGGCGGATTTGAACCCCTCGGCGATGAACAGATCCGCCGGCGCCATCCTCGCCAGCAGGGCGGGCAGGTCGGGTTCATCGGCGCCGGAGCGATGATCGTGGAACAGCACGAAGCGTTCCGTGGTTGCGAGCATCGTCTCGTGCGCTCCGGCCGCGCGGTGGCGGAAACTGTCTTTGCCCTCCTGGTCGGGGTCGACCTTGTGATGGGCGTGTTTCAGGGTCGAAACGCGCAGCCCCGCATCGGTGAGCAGCGGCAGCACCGCGGTGAGCAGCGTCGTCTTGCCGCTGCCCGACCAGCCGACAAGGGCGAGAACCGGCGCGCCCTGAGGGCCGCGCAAGGGGAGGGGAGGCATGTCCCGCCCGTCAGCCGGCGGCGCCGGGCTGGGTGATGTGCCGCAGGCCCGCGTTGAGATAGTCCCAGCCGGTGATCAGCGTCAGCCCGCCGGCGATCCAGAGCAGAGCGCCGCCGATGATGCCGGCCGCAAGCCAGGGGATGCCGAGTTCCGCCGCTCCCGAATCGCCAAGCAGAAGAACCCCAAGGGCCACCATCTGCGTCGCCGTCTTCCATTTCGCCAGCCGCGTCACCGGCATCCCGACCTTGATCCCCGCCAGATATTCCCGCAGCCCCGATACAAGGATCTCGCGCAACATGATCACGATCGCCGGATAGATCCCGTATGCGGTCAGCCGATGGAACCCGACCAGCAGCATCAGCGTCGCGCCGACCAGCAGCTTGTCGGCGATCGGGTCCAGCATCCGTCCGAGATCGGAGAGCTGTCTCCGGCTGCGGGCCAGCCGGCCATCGAGCCAGTCGGTGATTCCGGCGGCAACGAAAAGGAGTGCCGCCAGCAGGTCGGCGAGCGGCGAGCCGATCGCGACCAGCACGACGAGCAGCGGGATCGCCGCGATGCGCGAGAGGGTCAGCATATTCGGTAAGTCGGTCAGCATTTCGGGACGTTAAGCCGATTTTTCAGCCGGCGTCACCCGTCGCGACAGGTTCACGGCAGGAGAAAGAGCGCATCGCCGGGCGCGATCCGGCCCGGGCGGACGACCTCTGCATAAATTCCGCAGTCGACATGGCCGAAATGGGTCATCAACTCCTTGACGGGGTTGGCATCGCGCACGCGGGTTTCGGGATTGATCGTGGTGGCCGCGCAGCGGTCGATCCGCGCGGTGACACGCAGCTCTGCCCCGCCGATCGCCAGCGTGCGGCCCACCCAGCCGAGTTCGGCCCAGGGTTCGGCGCCCTCGAAATAGACATTCGCGCGAAACCGCAGCCCGTGCCGCGGCGCGCCCGCCGCCGCCTCCAGCGCCCGCAAGCTGGCAAGGCCGATCAGGCTGATCACCTGCTCGCGGTGATCGGAGAAGCTGTGCCCGGCAACGTGGTGGAACCGGGGCGTTCCGCGCATCGCCGCGGGCAGCGCAGCGGCAAGGAACGCGGCAAGCGCGTCGCGCCCGGCCCCGGTCAGCGGCGACGCGTCGAGCGCCGCCCCGTCCGGCGCGATGAGGGTGAGCATGCCCGTGGCATCGTCGAACCGGCAGTCGATGCCGATGGCCTCATGATTGCGGGCCAGGCAGAGGAACTCCGCCTTCGGGCGCCAGGCCGGCGCCGCCGGGTCGAAACCGCAATCGCCCTGCGCGAGCGCAAAGGCGCGGTCCCAGGCGATCGCCCGCCCGACTTCGAGTTCGGCAGCCGCCAGCCTCTCGGCGGACAGCCCCTTGACCGGATAGCGGAAGAGTTGATCGACGAGCAGGGTCATGGGCGCGGTTCCTCTTGAGCAGGATCAATGCAGCAACCATGTCCACCGGACAAGGTTGGACCATCGCCTCGTGAGGGATGATCCGGCCAGGTCGCCTGATGAAAGGGATCGAGTACAATGGATTTCGAAAAATTCACCGAACGTGCGCGGGGTTTCGTGCAGGCCGCGCAGACCATCGCCGTCCGCGAATATCACCAGCAGATCACGCCCGAGCATCTGCTCAAGGCGTTTCTGGACGATGAGGAAGGGGCCGCGAGCGGGTTGATCCGCGCCGCCGGCGGCGATCCGGCGGCGGTGCGCCTCGCCGCCGATGCCGCGATCGGCAAGCTGCCGAAAGTGCAGGGCGGCGGGGCAGGGCAGCCGCAGATCACGCCCGATCTCGTGCGGGTGCTCGATGCGGCGCAGCAGATGGCGCAGAAGGCCGGCGACGAATATGTCGCGCAGGATCGGGTCCTGGTCGCCCTTGCCGCCAGCAGCACGCCGGCGGGCCGGGCGCTGAGCGGCGCCGGCGCCTCGGCGCAGGCGCTGGAAAAGGCGGTGGCCGATATCCGCAAGGGCCGCACCGTGACCAGCGCGAATGCCGAGCAGACCTTCGACGCGCTCAAGAAATACGCCCGCGACGTGACCGAGGCCGCGCGCGCCCAGAAGCTCGATCCGGTGATCGGGCGGGATGAGGAAATCCGCCGCGCGATCCAGGTGCTGGCGCGGCGGACCAAGAACAACCCGGTGCTGATCGGCGAGCCTGGCGTGGGCAAGACCGCGATCGTCGAAGGGCTGGCGCTGCGCATCGTCAATGGCGACGTGCCCGAGGCGCTGAAGGGCAAGCGGCTGCTCGCGCTCGATCTCGGCGCAATGGTCGCGGGCGCGAAATATCGCGGCGAGTTCGAGGAACGGCTGAAGGCCGTGCTGAAGGAAATCGAAAGTTCGAATGGCGAGATCATCCTGTTCATCGACGAGATGCACACGCTGGTCGGTGCCGGGCGGGCGGATGGCGCGATGGACGCGTCGAACCTGATCAAGCCGGAACTGGCCCGCGGCGCGCTGCACTGCGTGGGGGCCACGACGCTCGACGAGTATCGGAAGTACATCGAGAAGGACGCCGCCCTCGCCCGGCGGTTCCAGCCGGTCTTCGTCGATGAGCCGAGCGTCGAGGACACGATCTCGATCCTGCGCGGGATCAAGGAGAAATACGAGCTGCATCATGGCGTGCGGATTTCGGATTCGGCGCTCGTCGCGGCGGCGACCCTGTCCAACCGCTACATCACCGACCGCTTCCTGCCGGACAAGGCGATCGACCTTGTCGACGAAGCCGCCTCCCGCCTGCGGATGCAGGTGGATTCCAAGCCCGAGGCGCTCGATGAGC
>NZ_CAJQZK010000061.1:0-60000 GCF_907164655.1 Acidocella sp. C78 | reverse complement strand
AAGGTGCGGTAACACGCACTGGAGGGCCGAACCCACGCCTGTTGAAAAAGTCGGGGATGAGCTGTGGCTAGGGGTGAAAGGCCAATCAAACTCGGAGATAGCTGGTTCTCCGCGAAATCTATTGAGGTAGATCGTCGTGTGTATGCCTTCGGGGGTAGAGCACTGGATGGGCTAGGGGGCCCAAAGCCTTACCAAACCTAACCAAACTCCGAATACCGAAGTGTCTTGCGCGGCAGACAGACGGTGGGTGCTAAGGTCCATCGTCGAGAGGGAAACAGCCCAGACCACCAGCTAAGGTCCCCAAATTGTGGCTAAGTGGGAAAGGATGTGGGAATTCCAAAACAACCAGGAGGTTGGCTTAGAAGCAGCCATCCTTTAAAGAAAGCGTAATAGCTCACTGGTCTAATAGAAATCCTGCGCCGAAAATGTAACGGGGCTAAAGCCACATACCGAAGCTGTGGGTGCATGGAAACATGCGCGGTAGCGGAGCGTTCCGTAGGCCTGTGAAGGGAGATGGGGTGACCCCTCCTGGAGGTATCGGAAGTGCGAATGCTGACATGAGTAGCGACAAACAGAGTGAGAAACTCTGTCGCCGAAAGTCCAAGGGTTCCTGCGCAAGGTTAATCCGCGCAGGGTGAGCCGGCCCTAAGGCGAGGGCGAAAGCCGTAGTCGATGGGAAGGGGGTGAATATTCCTCCGCCTGCTGGAAGTGACGAATGCGAGATGTTGTCTGTCCTTATCGGATTGGGCGGGCTTTTGAGCATTCCGGGAAATAGCTCCAGCGTATAGACCGTACCCTAAACCGACACAGGTGGACTGGTAGAGTATACCAAGGCGCTTGAGAGAACGATGTTGAAGGAACTAGGCAAATTACTCGCGTAACTTCGGGATAAGCGAGACCCGTATGTGGGCAACCATGTGCGGGTGGCACAAAAGAGGGGGTAGCGACTGTTTAGTAAAAACACAGGGCTCTGCGAAGTCGAGAGACGACGTATAGGGTCTGACGCCTGCCCGGTGCCGGAAGGTTAAGAGGAGAGGTGCAAGCCTTGAATTGAAGCCCCGGTAAACGGCGGCCGTAACTATAACGGTCCTAAGGTAGCGAAATTCCTTGTCGGGTAAGTTCCGACCTGCACGAATGGCGTAACGACTTCCCCACTGTCTCCAGCATCGGCTCAGCGAAATTGAATTCCCCGTGAAGATGCGGGGTACCCGCGGTCAGACGGAAAGACCCTATGAACCTTTACTGCAGCTTTGCAGTGGCATCAGAAGAGTGCTGTGTAGGATAGGCGGGAGGCATTGAAGCATGGGCGCTAGCTTGTGTGGAGCCAACCTTGAAATACCGCCCTGCGCGCTTTTGATGTCTAACCGTGGCCGGTTATCCCGGTCCGGGACCCTGCATGGTGGGCAGTTTGACTGGGCGGTCGCCTCCTAAAGAGTAACGGAGGCGCGCGATGGTGGGCTCAAGCCGGTCGGACATCGGCTGTTGAGTGCAATGGCATAAGCCCGCCTGACTGCGAGAGCGACAGCTCGAGCAGAGACGAAAGTCGGCCATAGTGATCCGGTGGTTCCACGTGGAAGGGCCATCGCTCAACGGATAAAAGGTACTCTAGGGATAACAGGCTGATCTCCCCCAAGAGTCCACATCGACGGGGAGGTTTGGCACCTCGATGTCGGCTCATCACATCCTGGGGCTGGAGCAGGTCCCAAGGGTTCGGCTGTTCGCCGATTAAAGTGGTACGTGAGCTGGGTTTAGAACGTCGTGAGACAGTTCGGTCCCTATCTGCCGTGGGTGTTGGAGACTTGAGAGGATTTGTCCCTAGTACGAGAGGACCGGGATGAACATACCTCTGGTGCATCGGTTGTCACGCCAGTGGCACAGCCGAGTAGCTAAGTATGGACGGGATAACCGCTGAAAGCATCTAAGCGGGAAACCCACCTCAAAACTAGGTCTCCCCGAGGGTCGTGATAGACCATCACGTCGATAGGCCGGGTGTATAAGCGCGGTAACGCGCTCAGCTAACCGGTACTAATCACCCGATAGAACTTGAATATCTCAACCACCCCCACCATGCACAAACACCAACACAGTCTCACTCAACACACCAAATCCACACCAGTCCAAAACATCACGATAGATTGGACGACCTGGTGGCCATTGCGGGGAGCCCGCACCCGATCCCATCCCGAACTCGGCCGTGAAAACCCCCAGCGCCCATGGTACTGTGCCTCAAGGCACGGGAGAGTAGGTCGCCGCCAGGTCCTCCAATCTATCGTCCACCACAACCGCGGGGTGGAGCAGCCCGGTAGCTCGTCAGGCTCATAACCTGAAGGTCACAGGTTCAAATCCTGTCCCCGCAACCACCTTGATTTGCGCCTCAAGAACAGAAATAGAACCAAGCCCCGTTGCACACGCACCGGGGCTTTTGTCGTTACCGCTACCTGACGCAAGACGCAGTATCCCCGCCAGCGCACCCCGGAGTTCCACCTTCAGTTCTGCACCGTCCGGCACCAGGATCACCGCCTCGATCAGCGTGCGGATGATACTGAATGCCTCGTCCTTCGTGGTCGGATCCCGCAGCGCCTCGTGCAGGTTGGCGACCGCCTCGCGGTAAAGTTCGGCCATCGCCGGATGCAGCGAAGGTTCGGGCGCGGTCTCGCGGGCGAGAAGATCGGTCAGTTCGGCCTTGCGGGCCTCGATCCGGATCATCTCGTCGCGGAGGCTGGACGCCGGCATGCCCTCGGCGATCGCATCGATGATCCGGGCCTTGCGGTGTTCGATGCGTTTGAGTTCCTCCCGCATCCCCGAAAAATGGGCCCGCCGCTGCGCGCTGGCGGTATTCTGCTCGGCGACGAACGCCTCGGCGAATTCCCCGAACAGCGCCGGGTCCATCAGCCGGTGGCGCAGGCCGTCCAGCACCATCGCCTCGAGCCGGTCGCCCCTGATGTTCAGCCGGTTGTCGCAGGTGCCCTTGTTCCGGGCGGTCGCACAGCCGAACAATGTTGCGCTGATCTTGCTGTAGGCGCCACCGCACACACCGCACCGCATCAGGCCGGTGAGAAGGTGTTTGGGTCGCTGGTGGCGCCAGAATTCTGCCCCCGATGAGTCGCTGCGGGCACTTGGTTCCGTGGCCATGTCCGGGCGGGTCGCCTTGCGCATGTTGCCCTGTCGCTGCTTGACCGCGGCCCAAAGCTCGTCGTCGATGATCCTCAGCGCGGGGATCTCGGTGATCACCCATTTGCCTGGATCGTTCAGCCGTGAGACCCGCTTCCCGGTGGCCGGATCCTTTATGTAATGCAGACGGTTCCACACCAGGCGCCCGACATAGAGTTCGTTGTTCAGGATACCCGTGCCGCGTTCGGCGTTGCCGTTGATCGTGCTCTGGCTCCAGCCTTCACCGCGCGGCCCCGGAATCTTCTCCTTGTTCAGCTGGACGGCGATCGCGCGCGGTGATTTGCCATGAGCAAATTCCCTGAAAATCCGGCGCACGACCTCGGCTTGTGCTGCGTTGATCGTCCGCTCGCCGGTCTTCGCCGTGCCATCAGCGCCGAACTGGCGGACCACGTCATATCCATATGAGTTGCCACCGCCGGAGCGTCCTGCTTCGACCCTGCCTCTCAGGCCCCGGCGCGTCTTGTCGGCGAGGTCCTTCAGGAACAGCGCGTTCATCGTACCCTTCAGGCCGATATGCATCTCGCCGATCTCGCCTTCGGCAAGGGTCACGATCGAGACCCCGGCAAAGCGCATCCGCTTGAACAGCGCGGCGATGTCCTCCTGGTCGCGCGACAGGCGGTCCATCGCCTCGGCCAGCACGATGTCGAACCGGCCGCGGCCCGCGTCGGCCATCAGCTCCTGGATGCCCGGCCGGAGCAGCGACGCCCCTGAAATCGCCCGGTCGGCGTAGCTGTCCACCACAATCCAGCCCTGCCGGTCCGCATGTTCCCGGCACAGCCGCAGCTGGTCCTCGATCGACGCCGCACTCTGAAGGTCACTCGAAAAGCGGGCGTATAAGGCAACTCGCACGGTCATCGCTCTGGCTCTGGTCATGAGTGAGCTGCTATCGTTTGGGACCGCGGCACCCAATGTCAAGCTTTCTGCGGATTGCGCGCCGGAATCCAGACCAATCAATTCCGACTGCAGGTCGCCCACCCAAGGTCCAACACCGAAATGAAGTCGCCGTTCACGGCTCCACCCGCGGATCACGACGACGGATGAACCAATCCTTCCGGCTTGCTGGGGTGGGGGACCGGGGCTAGCATCCTCCGCGTCGATATATCTTCAGGAATAGAAACCATGATCCACGAACTCCGCATCTATCACTGTATGCCGGGTCGACTTCCAGATCTTCTGAAGCGGTTCGAGACCGTGACACTCGGATTGTGGGATAGACACGGCATTCGTCAGGCAGGGTTCTGGACGACGCTCGTTGGAGAATCCAACATGGATCTCACCTATCTGCTGGCGTGGGAATCCCTCGCTGAGCGCGAGAGCAAATGGACCGCTTTCCAGGCTGACCCCGAATGGCTGGCCAAGCGCGCCGAAACCGAGAAGAACGGTCAGATCGTGGCCAGCATCACCAATCAGATCCTCGTGCCGACAGCGTTCTCGGCAGTACGCTGACGTCCTATGGCCGCGAGGGCTTCAAGTCATGTCGGTGCAGGCTGGAGGGAAGTCCCGTCTGTTGATTTCCGCTGAGATCTGACCCGGGAAGGCCGGATTTTTCCACTGAGATTTGACCCATGTTTGACTGTTTCCCCGTCTGGAAGAGGCGGGGGCGAACGGAGTGTTGGACATGGCGTTTTTGAGCATTATCCGCCGGTGGCATAAGCGTGAGCATGTGCCGATCCGAGAGATTTCCCGGCGCACAGGCGTGTCGCGGAACACGATCCGCAAATATCTTCGGTCTGATGTGATTGAGCCGAAGTTTCAGGTTCTGGACCGGCCGAGCAAGCTTGATCCTTATGCCGAGAAGCTTTTGGCGTGGCTGCGCCGTGAAGCTGGCCGGCCGCGCAAGCAGCGGCGGACGGTCAAGCAGCTATACGGTGATCTCGTCAGCCTGGGCTATGACGGTTCCTACAATCGTGTGGCGGCCTTTGCCCGGGCTTGGAAGGGGGAGTGCCAACGGCTGCAGCAGACCGCCGGCCGGGGAACCTTCGTGCCCTTGGCCTTTGCGCCTGGCGAGGCGTTCCAGTTTGACTGGAGCGAAGATTTTGCGATCATCGGTGGCGTCCGCGTCAAGTTGCAGGTGGCGCACACCAAACTGTCGCATAGCCGGGCGTTCATTGTTCGGGCCTATCTGCTGCAGACACATGAGATGTTGTTCGACGCGCATAACCACGCCTTCCAAGCTCTCGGCGGCGTACCGCGGCGCGGGATTTACGACAACATGCGCACCGCCGTTGACAAGGTCGGCCGTGGCAAGGAGCGCAGCGTCAACGCCCGCTTCCTGGCGATGACCAGCCATTATCTCTTCGAGGCCGAGTTCTGTAATCGGGCCGCCGGTTGGGAGAAGGGGCAGGTTGAGAAGAACGTCCAGGATGCACGCCACCGCCTGTGGCAGTCCATGCCTCCGTTCGAAAGCTTGGACGCCCTGAACGACTGGCTGGAGCGGCGCTGCCGGGAGCTGTGGGAGCAGACCGCGCATGGCAACGAGCCGGGAACCATTGCCGATGTCTGGGCCAGCGAGGTTGAGAGCCTCATGCCTGTGGGCCGTCCGTTCGATGGGTTCGTGGAACACACCAAGCGGGTCTCCTCGACCTGCCTGATCCACTTGGAGCGTAACCGCTACAGCGTGCCGGCCTCTTTTGCCAACCGGCCGGTCAGCCTGCGGGTCTATCCCGACAGGCTGGTGGTGGCGGCGGAGGGGCAAATCATCTGCGAGCATCCGCGCATCATCGACCGGACGCACAACGGCCCAGGGCGCACTGTGTATGACTGGCGGCATTATCTGGCGGTGATCCAGCGCAAGCCGGGCGCCTTGCGCAACGGTGCGCCGTTCCTGGAATTGCCCGATGCCTTCAAGCGGCTGCAGCAACATCTCCTGCGCCGTCCTGGCGGTGACCGGGAGATGGTGGAGATCCTGGCCCTGGTGCTGCACCATGACGAGCAGGCGGTGTTGGTGGCGGTGGAACTGGCGCTGGAGGACGGCGTGCCGTCCAAGACGCATATCATCAACCGGCTCCACCGGCTGATCGACGGCAAACAGGCTCCGCTTCCGGTCATCACCGCGCCACAGGCACTGACATTGGCCAATGAACCCAAGGCTGACGTCGAGCGCTACGATAGCTTGCGCCAATCTGAGGAGGCCCGCCATGCGTCATGATCCCGCCACCGGCGCGCTCGTCATCATGCTGCGCAGCCTCAAAATGCACGGCATGGCACAGGCCGTCGATGAACTGGCCCAGCAGGGTGCCCCGGCCTTCGAAGCCGCCATCCCGGTACTCTCCCAGTTGCTCAAGGCCGAGACCGCTGAGCGCGAGGTCCGCTCCATGGCCTATCAGTTCAAGGCCGCCCGCTTCCCGGCCTATCGCGACCTGGCCGGCTTCGACTTCGCCAGCAGCGAGGTCAATGAGGCCCTGGTCCGCCAGTTGCATCGTTGCGACTTCATCGAACCCGCCGACAATGTCGTGCTCGTCGGCGGCCCGGGCACGGGCAAAACCCACATCGCCACCGCGCTCGGCGTGCAGGCCGTCGAGCATCACAAAAAGCGCGTCCGCTTCTTCTCCACCGTCGAGCTGGTCAATGCTCTGGAGCAGGAAAAAGCTCAGGGAAAGGCTGGGCAAATCGCCGGCCGTCTGATCCATGCCGACCTCGTCATCCTCGATGAGCTTGGCTATCTGCCCTTCAGCGCCTCAGGCGGAGCTTTGCTGTTCCATCTGCTCAGCAAGCTCTACGAGCGCACCAGCGTCGTCATCACCACCAACCTGAGCTTCAGCGAATGGTCCGCCGTCTTCGGCGACGCCAAGATGACCACCGCGCTCCTCGATCGCCTCACCCACCACTGCCATATCCTCGAGACCGGAAATGACAGCTTCAGGTTCAAAAATAGCTCCGTGCAGAAATCCCAAAAACGAAAGGAGAAAAATCCAGCCTTGACCCCATCATGAAACTCAAATCATAAACTATGGGCGGGTCAAATCTCGATGGAATTCCCGGGTCAGATCTCAGCGGAAATCAACAACGAGACCGCCGCTACGTACCGGGCGTCTGTCGTGAAGAGCCTGTTCCAGGGCATCGAGGACGAAACCGGCATGCGCGGTGCGGCTTACCCGCCAGCCAACGATACGCCGGGCGAATGTATCGATGACAAACGCCACATACACAAAGCCCTGCCAGGTCGCGACATAAGTGAAGTCGGAGACCCAGAGCATATTCGGCGCCGGCGCCTGGAACTGGCGGTTGACGCGGTCCTGTGGGCAGGGTGTCGCCCTGTCGCTGATCGTCGTCCTGACCGGCTTGCCGCGGATCACGCCCTGCAGGCCGATGATCCGCATCAACCGCTCCACCGTGCAGCGGGCAACAGCGCATCCTTCCCGCTGCAACTGCCGCCAGACCTTGCGAGCACCGTAGACCTCGAAATTCTCCGCGAACACGCGCCGGATATCCGCCTCGAGCGCCTCATCCCGCCGGGCCCGTTCTGACCGCCTCTCGGGGTTGGCCCGCTTCGCGACATGCTCGTAGTAGGTCGATGGGGCGATCGGCAGGACCCTGCAGATCGGCTCGACCCCATAAGCCCCGCGGTGATCATCGATGAACGAGATCATGGTTTGAACCGGCGGTCGAGCTCCGCCTGGGCAAAATATGCCGACGCCTTGCGCAGGATCTCATTCGCCTGGCGAAGCTCGCGGTTCTCGCGTTCCAGTGCCTTCAGCTTCGCCGACACTTCCGACGGAACACCAGGCGAGCGGCCGCTGTCGCGATCCACCTTCTGCACCCATTCACGCAGCGTATGCGGTGAGCAGCCAAACTTCGCGGCTATCGACACCATCGCCGCCCACCGCGAGGGATGTTCGCCCTCGTGCTCCAGCACCATCCGCACCGCCCGCTCGCGGACTTCAGGAGAAAACTTGTTCGTCGTCGGACTCGTCATGGCTCCATCCTATTTGGGAGTTGGAGCCTCCGGTAAACCCAGGGCGGTTCAAAAGAGCGGAACGTGGAATGGCATTACATCGCGCCCGGCAAGCCCCAGCAAAACGGGTTCGTCGAAAGCTTCAACGCCCGGCTCCGGGACGAGTGCCTGAACGAGACCTTGTTCACGAGCCTGCCTCAAGCGAGGTCCGTGCTGGCCGCCTGGCGTCACGACTACAATCATCACCGCCCCCATTCGAGCCTGGGCAACAAAACCCCGGCAGAGGTGGCGGGAAAAATCAGCGGCGCGCCGGGTTGGGGGTTAACCTGCGGATTCCGGAGAATTCGCCCATGGATTCCGATTTTACTCAGCAGTCGGTAATATAGGCGACAGTTGGTGCTTTGAAGAATGATTGCACGAGACGTGGTTTGCGCTTGATGGCGGCGAGTTGGGCTTCGATTTTGTCCTGAAGCTTTTCGCCTTGGCGTAGCGGAGTCCGGGCGACGCCCGTCCGCTTCATGTGGCTCCAGACCAGTTCATCTGGGTTCAGGTCAGGGGCGTAGCCTGGCAGAAAATGCAACGTCAGCATTCCATTGGTCGACGCCACGTAGGCTTTCACCAGCGCTGTTTTGTGGGCAGGCAGCCCGTCGAGGACCAGGTGCACCGGCCTCGTGCGGTGCCGCATCATCCGGCGTAGCAGCGCTACGAACAACTCAGCATTCAGGCCGCCTTCATAAGTGCAATACCAGAACCCGCCGCGGGCTGTCACCGCCGAGGCGGCGCTGATCGATTGCCGTTGGCCCGGACGCTCGACGATCGGCGTCTGTCCCTTCACGCCCCAGGTCTTGCCATGCACGGCGTCGGCCCGAAAGCCGGACTCGTCCCAGAAAAAGACCTCGCCGCCACAGGACTTGGCCTGCCTGGCGATTTCAGGAAACCGCTCACGTCGCCATGCCTCGATCGCCTCCGGATCGCGCTGATAGGCACGCTGCAACGGCTTTTGCGGCGTCAGGCCCAGTTTCGACAGCAGTTCGCCCACAGCCGTCACACCGAGTTTGATACCAAACTTGCGCTCGATCAGTTCGGCCACAACGTGCCGGGTCCACAGCCCGAAATCCAGGCCGTATTGGCGCGGATCGCGGCCATTGATCCAACGCAACACCTGCTGCTCCTGGCGCGGCGTCAGACGCCGCGGCCGGCCGGTTGCCGGCCGTGACCGCAAGGCTTTCACCCCGACCCCAGGCTTCGATGCCGCGCTGAGCCATTTATAGATTGTTGTGCGGCTGAACCCGTATGAGGCAATCACCAAAGAGGCCGCTTCGCCCTCGCGCACCCGCTCTACAGCCATCAGCCGGATGGTTTCCAGGGTGCGATGATCAAATCTGCGACCGTCCCGTTTCATGCCAGAATTATATCATCCCCGCAAACATACGACTAGCAAAATGTCGTCTTAATTACCGACTGGTGAGTAATTCGCCCACGATTCCGACGTTTATTCGCCCGGGGATTCCGAGATTTATTCGCCCGGGTAGCGGTCTCTGTGGCTGTTGATTTCGTTGCTCTCCTGTTCTCGTTGGGTCAAGCGGTTTTTGGGGTTTGCTTGCGGATCTTGCGCAGGCTTTCGCCGGTGAGTTCGATGCGGTGGGCATTGTGGAGCAGACGGTCGAGAATGGCGTCGGCGTAGGTCGGATCGCCGATCAGCTCATGCCAATGCGCCGGGGGGATCTGGCTGGTGATGATGGTGGCGCGGCGGCCGTAGCGATCCTCGACGATCTCGAGCAGGTCGTGACGGGCGCCGGCGTCGAGTGGAGCAAGGCCGAAGTCGTCGAGGATCAGTAGATTGACGGCACCGAGGGTGCGGATCATCCGGCCGTGACGCCCTTCGGCGCGGGCGACCGCGAGTTCTGCGAAGAGTTTGGGGGCGCGCTGATAGAGCACGGTCCTGTCATCGCGACATGCCTTGTGACCGAGGGCACAGGCCAGCCACGATTTTCCGACCCCTGTCGGCCCGCTCAGGACGAGATTGTCGTGCGCGTCGATCCACTCACCCTGGATCAGCTTCTGGAACAGAGCCCGATCGAGGCCGCGGGCACTCCGGTAATCGACATCCTCGATTGCAGCGTCATGGCGCAGCCTGGCATGGCGCAGCCTTGTGCTCAACCGCTTGTCACGTCGGACGGTGATCTCGCGGTCGAGCAGAAGACCGAGCCATTCGGCGTGACTGAGGCTGGGGGTTTCGGGATTGGCGTGCAGCTCGGTGAACGCGCGGGCCATGCCTGCAAGACCGAGCTGGTGGATCTGATCGAGGGTCGGATGGTTCAGCATGAGGCTTCTCCTTGTCATCAGTGGAAATATCCGCCGCCCCGGATGTTGGGGTGGCGGATCGGGGTGGGATCGGGACTGGCGGTGCCGGCGGCTCGCTCCAGCCGGTTATCGAGGATGGATTTGACCGAGCCGTAGGTCAGGGTGCCGATGGTGAGCGCGCGCTCGGCCGCGGCATCGAGCCGGTCGGCGCCAACACTGCGGGCCAGGCGAAGGATGCCGATGCAGGCGCGGAACCCCTGCTCCGGATGAGGCCGGCGTTCGAGGATCAGGGTGCAGAGTGTCGCGACCGAGGGACCAAGCCGTGCGGCTTCCTGATGGATCCGTGCGATGGTCCAGTCGCCATAACGCCGGTGGCTCGAGGGCATGTGCTCGGCGATCGTCGTGTGTTTGCCGTTACCCGGCCTGCGTGCGTGCACGGCGATCCGTTCGCCACGGAGAAAGATCTCGACCGTGCGCACGGTGAACCGGGCCTCGACCTCGGCGCGGGCGTGCCGGTAGGGGACGGAGTAAAAATGCTTCTCGATCTCGACGTGATAATCGATGCCGACCCGCCGGCGCCGCCATTGCGCCAGCACATAGGGTTCGGCCGGCAGTTCCTTCAGCGCGGGACGATCGAGTGTTTCCAGCAGATGCCGTCTTGTCGCCCCCAGGCGACGGACGACCCGCTCCTCGTTCAGCCAGCGGCAGAATTCAGCGATCGCGGCATTCAGTTCGGCGAGGCCGTAAAATGCCCGGTTGCGCAGCTTGCCCAGCAGCCACCGCTCCGCCAGCAAAACCGCCACCTCGACCTTCGCCTTGTCACGCGGCCGCCGCGGCCGCGCCGGGAGAATGGCCGTGCCGTAATGGCGCGCCATATCGGTGTAGGTCCGGTTGACCTGTGGATCGTAGAGGCAGGCGCGGATGATCGCGACCCTGGCGTTGTCGGGCACCAGCAGCGCCGGCACGCCGCCAATTGCTGCCAGAGTGCGATTATGCGCCTCGATCCAGTCCGGCAGGGTCTGGGTCCAGGTCGCCTCAGCATAGGTGAAGCTCGATGCGCCGAGAACGGCGACGAAGATCTGGGCCGCACGCGTCTCGCCGGTGAGCCGGTCGATCACCACCGGCACCGTGTCGCCGGCATAATCGACGAACAGCTTCTCGCCCGATGCGTGGGTCTGGCGCATCGTCACCGGTAGCCGGGCTTCCCAGCTCCGGTAGAGCTCGCAGAACCGGCTGTAGCGATACCCATCCGGGTGCTCGGCAATATACTCGTCCCACAGGATCGACAGCGTCACGTGCTTGCGCTGCAACTCGCGGCGGATACGCCCCCAGTCCGGCTCATCCACACGTCGATGCCCCGGCCGCTTGCCCACCGCGCCGTCGAACAAGCGCCTTTCCAATGCCGCTTCGGACAGCGCCAGAGCCCCTGGCCCATCGAGCCCGGCCGCCTCCAGTCGCCGCAGCGTCAAGCGCACCGTCGATGCCGCAACCCCGACCCGGATCCCCACCTGGCGGGTCGAAAGCCCCGCCATCCTCAATCTGACAATCTCGCGCACATCGCGCATCGCAATCCGCTCCACTGGCATTCATCCGCTCCCTCGATCAGCCAAAGGGAGGGAACCTGAACCAGCCAGCAGAGACCTCAAGCCAACCCGGCCAACCCCGCCCGCCTGGGCGAATAAAAGTCGGAACAGGTGGGCGAATTAATCTCGGAATAGGTGGGCGAATAATTCCCGGAATCCCGGGCGAGTTAATCTCGGAATCCCGGGCGAATTGAGCCCGGAATCAGCAGGTTAACCCCCAACCCGGCTGTTGCACCTACGCCCAATCGTGGGCATCACTCGGGGATGAGACTCTACTCGTGAATGGCGGGAACTTGGGGCTCAGACCACCGAAATCGCGCTCCGGTTCGGCCGCCCGCGCCCTCTCCGTTTCTGACCCTTCCTCCGCCGCCCCGGCGCTCAATTTCAGCGATAAACTTCCCTTCCCGTGCCGCCGCCCAATGCACCGCGGCCAGATCGACCTCCTGTCCCGGTACCAAAGTGTGAGCCAACGGCATGCTGTGTTCGTTGATGCCCTGGACCATAATCAGGCTGTCCTGCCGCCACTGATCTCGGCTATGAACGGGGCCTCATTCGCCGCGAGTGCCAGCCCCCCGGCCATCAGCGGCGTCAGCTTCAGGCCGAGAAGCGGCAGAGCGTCATAGGCGAAAACCAGTTGCAGGATCAGCGGCGTTCCTCGAAAAATAGCCACATAGGTCCGTCCGAACCCGGCCAGCAGCGCAAAGCGGGAAAGCTGCATCGCCGCGAGCACGACGCCGATCAGCAGGCCGCCACCCAATCCGAGGCATGTCAAGTCGAGCGTGACGATGATGCCCCGGAGCAGATACGGCATGGCCACTTAGTGGAAGAAGAGATCCATCAGCCGGTCGTCACGAGTCTCGGCGTAGCTCTGCATCCAGTCGACACAGGAGCGGTCGGAGCCTGAGACGAACAGCCGGAGCAGTGTGGCGACGAAGACGGCGCGTTCGACGGCAACGCCGAACTGACGGCCTTTGAGGAGATGGTTCAGCACCTCGCCGATGCCGAGCCGGTCCCAGAGGCGGCCGAACAGCAGGGGGGCACCGATCCTGTGGGCGGCGATCCGGCCGGCATCGATATCGGAGAGGATGATGGAACGTTCGGCGTGCCGTGCGATGGAGGCGACGAGCCTGTCGAGTTCGCCGGATGCGGCGAGGACATCCTTGCAACCGAGGGGTTTGATGATGCGCTGGCGGACGGATTTGCCCACGCGGACGCTTTCGACGAGGTAGAGATAGCTGTGGCCGCGGGCGACTCTCTCGACAACGAACATGCTGATGTTGTGACGGCAGAACCATGCCGAATTCAACAAAGAACTGCTATTCCTTCTTCCTGTGATGGGGTGATTTGTGCTGGATCGACCTGAAGTTTGGGCCGCATCCGAACCCGCCGCAGCACCCGCGCGTCATCACCTCAACCTGGCCCGACAGCGCTCGTCCATCAACAAAAAACCGGGCTGCATACCTCCCGGCTGATAACCCGCTGGGGCTCTTTCGCTCGGCTGATCGTCGCCTGCGGCGCAGCAAGCGCATCTCTTGGGAGTCGAGGCATTCAGACGGGGCTGCGCGCAATCGATTTGATCGCCTCTCTGACCTTGCCCGAAGACCGTTCGATTTCGCGATCCTGCGCCTCTATCTCGGCCTTGACCGCTGCCTCGCTGCCGGGACCATCGGCAATTGATTTCAGGATCTTGCGGCGGGAACTGCGGCTGCCATCGGCATAGGTGACGTCGAACAGGACAATGGCCCGATCGATTCGGCGCTTCATTGCTTTACCGCTTCTACCGAGAAGTCCGACGCATCTGCGTCCGCTGCGTCAGGGGTGTTCGCCTGGATCGGAAGATCGCCTTCTTGGCCCGACTTGCGTCGCAACGCCGCGTCACGCCTCTCCAGATCCTTGGCTTCTTTTTTCGCCTGCTTGAGGCGGTTACGCTCTGCGCGTTGCAAGCCGTAATTTTGCCTGAAGACCACTCGCTATTTTCCTTTTGTCTTCGGAACGCGACAGCATCCGAGACGAATTGACCCATTTCGTCGCTCTTGCTCGGAAGCCATACAGCGTCATGGCATCATCAACGGCCAGGCAGATGTTTATCCGGGGCGTGCATATGTTACCGGGCGCGCAAACTTCGGTCATGGCACATTCGCGTTGTGCGGTCAGCGACACCCCATCGGCTGACCGATGGGGGCGCTATAGATTGAAGGTTAGGCGGCCTGCAAATTCACGGCCGACATTTTGCCCTGCTGGCCGCGCTGCAATTCATAATTGAGCTTCTGTCCTTCATTGAGGGAACCCAGACCCGCACGCTCGACGTCGGACACATGGACGAATACGTCCTTCGAGCCGTCGTTTGGCATGATGAATCCATAACCTTTTTGGGAATTGTACCATTTAACCGTGCCCTGCGACATGGCTTGTCTCCGTCGTTTCGGCGGTCCGCAGGATGCAGACCTATTTACCTTCCAAGAGGGGAAACCGACGGATCAGCGCCGCATGTGAGGGTACACAAACCCCGGCAAGAAAAGTGCCGTTTCGGACTTATGAGCGCTCAGGAAGAAAAACACAACACGGGCCATGATGATAGCGTCCGTCAATGTGGTGGAAATTCTGGTGTAGCTGAAGCGGCCAATGGTCACGCGGCGACGGTGGAAATTCGTGGTGTATCGGCATCGATGGCGGGTGCCATGAGTTCGACCATTCCCTCGATCTGCATATAGCCTGAAGTTTTCACTGATTCGAAAGCAAATTCCCTGTATTTATCGGTGAACTTCGAGATCTGATTTTGCCGCTTACTGGACACGCATGGGGTCGATCCCGATCAGGGCGAAGGCGGTGGTTTGCAGCGACGTGGGGTTTGCCAGAGCGGTGAAGGTGGCGTTCGGCGCCTTGGGTAGGGAGGCGGTGTTGAGGGTCTGTGTGGCGAGATGCGCCATCAGGTCGGTGAAGCTCGAAATCGGCAGGTTCTGGTCGTTGCGGCGTCGCCCGCGCTTGCGATCGGCGGCCGGGGATATCGATGCGGGGGCAACCGGCGATGAGCGTTCAGTTTCCGCGCCTGGCCGGTCGTGATCCTGGAACAGCAGGGGCTTGAGGGCGTCGCGCAGATGCCATTCGACGTAATAGGCCATCATGCAGAGGAAGACGTGGGCACGCACCCGCGGCGAGAGCCAGTGATGCACCGGGCGGATCGCGAGATCGACCGATTTGAGGGACCGGAACGCCCGTTCCACCCGTGAGAGATCCTTGTAGGCTGACACGGCTTCGGTCTCGCTCATGACGTCCGCGCTCACACTGGTGCGGATGACATAGATGCCGTCGAGGGCCGCCTCGCGCGCGATGCTGGCGGCGTTGCGCTGGAAATCGAAGCGGCTGGCGGTGATGGTGAGATCGAAATGCTTGGCCATCTTGCGCTGGTTGATCACCGCCCCCACCGCCAGCCCGATCGCGGCCTCGCCATGAAGAGGAGCGCGTTTGCGCCGTGTCGCATCCCGGATCCGCGCCAGTTCCGTCTCGGTGGCCACGAGCAGCGCCTCGCGCTTGCGCCGTCGTTCGGTCGCCAGGGCGGCGTTGCGACAGGCGATCAGCCGCTCGCCCGGATAATCGGGCGACGTGATCGCGGCGATATCGCGCTCGTCGAACAGCGACATCTGCAGCGGTCCCTCGGCAAGATCCTGGATCTGCCCCGCGCGCAGGCAGCTGATCCAGTCCAGCCCCGCCGGCTTGATCGTCTCGCGGATCCGCGCCGTGGTGATCATTCCGCGATCACCCACCAGGACGACGCGCTCGAGATGGAACCGGCGCTTGAGTTTCTCCACCTGGGCGGCGATCGTCGCCGGATCGGCGGTGTTGCCTTCGAACACTTCCACTGCGATCGGCCGCCCCTCGCGATCGCACAGCAGACCATAGACGATCTGCGGCCGATCGGGCCGGTGATCCCGGCTGTATCCGTGGTGTGCCAGTTCGCAATGCCGGCCTTCGAGGTAGGATGAACTGACGTCGTAGAGCACCAGCGTGCCGTCGCGCAGATGGCGCCTTGCAAACTCCCGTTCGATCCGCCCCTGCTGCGTGCCCAGCCAGTCCAGCGCCGCATAGATCTCGCGCTCTTCAATGACACCGAGATCAAGCATCTGCCCGAGGCTCGATGTTGCGGTCTCCGGGTTCAGGCCGCGCAGGGTCGAGAGCTTCGATCCCGGCGCGATCACCCGGCCGGCGATCAGCGCCAGGGCGAGACTGCGCTCGCGCGACGCCCTCCGGCCCAGCAGGCGGGGTATCCCGAGCTTGCGCATCATCCCGAGTGCCGCCGCCACATGACCATGCGGCAGCGAACGCCGGATCTCCAGCGCCTGATCGGCACCACCAACCACCGCGCCACCCGCGAGCAGCGCTCGTAGGCCATCGATCAACGCGGGCGGCATCTGGCTCAGATTGGCGATGGTACGCTTGTGAACCTTCCGCCCCTCGCGGAAACTCTCCCGCAACAGCACGGCCGGCGCCGATCGGCCATTCGGAACCACATCGATGAACATAACCCGAGCGAATCACAGATCGAGTCGCACCGCAAGCCCCATTTATGGACACAAAACGCTCGCAAGAAATCAGCGCTACGCGAGGCTATCCGCCACGTTCAGGTCATTCCCAAGTAAAAACTTCAGTATAGCGGTTCTGTGTCTGCCATTCGTCGTTGGCCTCGAGCAGCACGGCCCCGATCAGGCGGATGATCGAACCTTCATTGGGAAAGATGCCGACGACATCGGCGCGGCGCTTGACCTCCTTGTTCAGGCCCGACTTAAACAGTCAAACCCGGAACGATACGGTATCGTAAGTTGAGATCTTTGATTTCACTCGAGATTTTCGTAGGCACGTCGGGATTTTGCAAAAACGTGGTGCTAAATAATTGCGCAAATTGCTTCTTTTAACTTGATTTATGATTGGTTTTCGGCTGCCAATTCGGCATGTTCGTGCGCGAGAAGCGAATCAACGGCTACAGCTACCTTTATCTGGTCGAGAGCGTCCGTGAGGACGGGCGCAGCAAGCAGCGCATCATCAAGAACCTGGGCCGGAAGGAAGTCGTCCTGGCCGATGGAGGTCTCGACCGCCTCGCCGCCTCGATCGCGCGCTATGCCGACCGTGCCTCGGTCCTGGCCCAGCTGGCGGCAGGCAATCCGGACGGGCTGAGCTGCAAGCGGATCGGCGCGCCGCTGTTGTTCGGCCGACTGTGGCAGGAGAGCGGGATCGCTGCTGTGTTCGAGGAGCTGCTGGCCGGGCGGCAGTTCGAGTTCCCGGTCGAGCGCGCGGTGTTCGCCACCGTGCTCCACCGGATCATGGTCTCGGGCTCGGATCGCGCCTGCGACAAATGGCTCGAGGATTACGACATTCCCGGCACCGAGGAGCTCGGCCTGCATCACCTCTACCGCGCCATGGCCTGGCTCGGCGAAGAGCTGCCGGACGAGGAACAGGGGGATGCCACGCCCTTTGCGCCACGGACGGTGAAGGATCTGGTGGAAGAGCGTCTCTTCGCCCGACGGCATGATCTGTTCACCGACCTCTCGGTCGTGTTCATGGACACCACCTCGCTGTATTTCGAAGGTGCCGGCGGCGAGACGCTGGGCGCGCGGGGCCACTCCAAGGATTACCGCCCACAGCTCGCGCAGATGATCCTCGGCGTGGTGATCGATCAGGACGGAAGGCCAATCTGCACCGAGATGTGGCCAGGAAACACCGCCGATGTCTCGGTGCTGGTGCCGGTGATCGACCGCCTGCGGTCGCGCTTCGGCATCGGCCGGGTCTGCGTCGTCGCCGATCGCGGCATGATCAGTGCCGCGACGATCGCCGCGCTGGAGGAGCGCGGGCTGGAATACGTGCTCGGCGCAAGGGAACGCACCGACCGCATCGTCCGCGAGGTGGTGCTGGCCGATGAGCGCCCCTACACCCCGCTCTGCCTCGAGCGCGCCGGTGGCGACGAGACCCAGCTCTTCATCAAGGAGGTCAAGGTCGCGGGCAAGCGCTATATCGTCTGCCGCAACGAGGCGGTGGCCATCGAAGAGGCCGAGACCAGGCGCAAGGTGGTCGCCGCCCTCGATCGTCAGCTGACGCGCGGCGATAAGGCGCTGATCGGCAACTCCGCCTATCGCCGCTTCCTGCGCCCGGTCAGTGACGCAAAGCCCGGCCGCAAGCACAAGCTGTTCGAGATCGACGCCGGCAAGCTCGCCGAGGAAGCCCGCTTCGACGGCGTCTTCGTGCTGCGCTCCAACGCCCGGATTTCACCGCTGCAGGCGGTGATCCGCTACCGGGACCTGCAGAATGTCGAACGGCTGTTCCGTGTCGCGAAGGCGACAATGCGCACCCGGCCAATCTACCATTCCTCCGACGCCGCCATCCGCGGCCACGTCTTCTGCTCGTTCCTCGCGCTGATCCTGCACCAGGCGCTCGACGAAAAACTCCGCCGGGCCGGCAAGCGCGTCGAATGGGCCGATCTCCTGCGTGATCTCGACCGCCTCCAGGAGGTCACCATCAGCAAGCGCGGGCAGCAGATCGTCCTGCGCACCCCAGCAACCAACTCGATCGGGCCGATCTTCAAGGCCGCCGGCGTCGCCCTGCCAGCCAACGTGCGAGACGCATCCGCTTCCTGATCCAAATCCTCCCGAAAGCCGCAGGGTGTGGTGCTAAGAAACCACGCGCCCACAATACATGGCTGTTTTCATTGGACTATTTTCAGGTCGCTGTTCAAGTCGGGTCAGGCGTTCGAGCGGATTGGTCGAGTGAATTTTGGTTCGGTGCTGGGCCCGGGTTCGCGGTCATGAGGCAGACGTGAGGAAAGTCTGTCTATTTTCCGATGGATTTTCGATGCGGAATCGGAGCGTGTATCTATGAGGCGGCCTTGGCCTGCGGCGGCTCGATGACTGTGAGCAGCTTCTTTGGCTTTGATATTCCAAGATTTTTCAGGATCTCGGCAGCTTCGGGGCTGATTTTCGTGCGCTGAACAATAGTCCGGCCGGCGATCTGATAGCGGACCGCCTTGAGGCCGGCCAGGATGTGGGCGATCCGCGCCCAGGGAAGGCCGCAGCGCAACTCCGCCGAGCGCTGTATCTGCAGGGCAAGGACGCAGAGCCGGACATGCGCCTCGATCCGGCGCGGGCTCCAGTGATACATCGGCCGGACCTCGAGCCCGGTCTGCTTCATCCGCCGGAAGCAGGCTTCGATGATGGTCCCGCCTTTGTAGCCGAGGGCGACGTCCTCGGTGGACAGCGTGTCGTCGTTGGTGATCACGACGAACTTGCCGTCGAAGCGGGCGGCATGGGCGATCTTTCCGGAATCCAGATGCGGCCTGCCGGCCGCATCCGTGCTCAGGTAGCGGCCGTAGCGGCGCGAGGTGAGCAGTGCGCAGGCGGCCTTGGGATGCTCGGCATCACGTGCGGCGAGCAACGCCAGTTCGGCGCGCAGGCCGGCCAGAACCTCGTCGCGATGCTGGCGCTGCCGCTCGGCTTCCTCAGGGTTCAGGCAAAGAACGTAACGCTTGCGCCGCTCACCGTCGCCGACCACGACCTCCTTGGCCTGAAGATTGTCGGCAACCTTCCGATAGCGCCCCGGTCGGGTCAGAACCGCCTCATCCACATCGCGCAGCCGGCGCATCGGCACCGCCAGGATGTAGTGGCCGAGCCCCTTGCTCAGCGCCATCAGATTGTCCGCCGAATACATGCCAGCGTCGCCGACGAACAGGCAGCGCCCAAGGTTCCAGGCGCGCAGATCCTCCTTGATCCTCGCCACCGTCGCGACATCGGCGGTGTCGCCCGGCAGCACCCAGGAGCGAACCGGCATGCTGTCCCGTGTCACCGCCATGGCGATGATCACCTGCGGCTGATTGTCGCGTCCTTCCTTGCTGTGGCCGCGCCGGCGCAGCGGGGCGAACAGCCGCCCGGCCCAGACTTGCTCGGTCTCGTCGGCCTCGTCGATCTCGAAATAGGCCGTCGTGGTGTCATAGAAGATCAGATCGACATCGAGGCGGAACAGGTCGGCGGCCCGCAGGAACACCGCCCGCTCGATCGCGTCGGCCCAGACCGCCAGAACATCGAGGGCGCGGTAGAGGTGGTCGACCGTCAAATCAGTCGCCTCCGGCAGCCAGGCAGTGTCGGTGAGCCACCGCTCCGCGCAGGCACGCTTCGAGCCTGGATCATCGAGCCGGTTCGCCGCCATCGCGAACAACGCCGCCTCATGCGGAGCGGTGAGCTCCGCCTTGCTCAGGCAATCCCTGACCGCCGGGCCGATGCCGAGTTCCTCCCACAGATGCCGCGCTGTCAGCGGAATGCCGAACTCGAAGGCGGCGTCGATCTCGATATCGGGCGGCGCGGTGCCTGCCGGCGCGCCATCACCGACCTGCTCGTCATCGCCCAGCACACGGTTGATGCTGCGCACCAGCCGCTCGAGAGCGGCGCGATCGAGTTGATCCGCACGGCCGAAACTGTGGATCACCTGGGTCTCCGACCGCTTGCTGTCGGTGTTCCAGACGTTCTCCGCGAGCCCATAGTAGCGGACCGTGGAGCCGTCGCGGTTCCGGCGCTGGGTGACACGCAGATACATGCCTATCGAATAGCGTATCTCGTCAGGTTATAAAAGACACAAGGCCGAGAGTCGTGTGTCTATGTGTTGGCGCAGATTCCGCCCACTCCACGATCATTCAATCCAACCAATTCAACCACTTGCCCAAGCCACACACAGCCAAACCCGACTTGAACAGCGACCTGAAAATAGTCCAATGAAAACAGCCATGTATTGTGGGCGCGTGGTTTCTTAGCACCACACCCTGCGGCTTTCGGGAGGATTTGGATCAGGAAGCGGATGCGTCTCGCACGTTGGCTGGCAGGGCGACGCCGGCGGCCTTGAAGATCGGCCCGATCGAGTTGGTTGCTGGGGTGCGCAGGACGATCTGCTGCCCGCGCTTGCTGATGGTGACCTCCTGGAGGCGGTCGAGATCACGCAGGAGATCGGCCCATTCGACGCGCTTGCCGGCCCGGCGGAGTTTTTCGTCGAGCGCCTGGTGCAGGATCAGCGCGAGGAACGAGCAGAAGACGTGGCCGCGGATGGCGGCGTCGGAGGAATGGTAGATTGGCCGGGTGCGCATTGTCGCCTTCGCGACACGGAACAGCCGTTCGACATTCTGCAGGTCCCGGTAGCGGATCACCGCCTGCAGCGGTGAAATCCGGGCGTTGGAGCGCAGCACGAAGACGCCGTCGAAGCGGGCTTCCTCGGCGAGCTTGCCGGCGTCGATCTCGAACAGCTTGTGCTTGCGGCCGGGCTTTGCGTCACTGACCGGGCGCAGGAAGCGGCGATAGGCGGAGTTGCCGATCAGCGCCTTATCGCCGCGCGTCAGCTGACGATCGAGGGCGGCGACCACCTTGCGCCTGGTCTCGGCCTCTTCGATGGCCACCGCCTCGTTGCGGCAGACGATATAGCGCTTGCCCGCGACCTTGACCTCCTTGATGAAGAGCTGGGTCTCGTCGCCACCGGCGCGCTCGAGGCAGAGCGGGGTGTAGGGGCGCTCATCGGCCAGCACCACCTCGCGGACGATGCGGTCGGTGCGTTCCCTTGCGCCGAGCACGTATTCCAGCCCGCGCTCCTCCAGCGCGGCGATCGTCGCGGCACTGATCATGCCGCGATCGGCGACGACGCAGACCCGGCCGATGCCGAAGCGCGACCGCAGGCGGTCGATCACCGGCACCAGCACCGAGACATCGGCGGTGTTTCCTGGCCACATCTCGGTGCAGATTGGCCTTCCGTCCTGATCGATCACCACGCCGAGGATCATCTGCGCGAGCTGTGGGCGGTAATCCTTGGAGTGGCCCCGCGCGCCCAGCGTCTCGCCGCCGGCACCTTCGAAATACAGCGAGGTGGTGTCCATGAACACGACCGAGAGGTCGGTGAACAGATCATGCCGTCGGGCGAAGAGACGCTCTTCCACCAGATCCTTCACCGTCCGTGGCGCAAAGGGCGTGGCATCCCCCTGTTCCTCGTCCGGCAGCTCTTCGCCGAGCCAGGCCATGGCGCGGTAGAGGTGATGCAGGCCGAGCTCCTCGGTGCCGGGAATGTCGTAATCCTCGAGCCATTTGTCGCAGGCGCGATCCGAGCCCGAGACCATGATCCGGTGGAGCACGGTGGCGAACACCGCGCGCTCGACCGGGAACTCGAACTGCCGCCCGGCCAGCAGCTCCTCGAACACAGCAGCGATCCCGCTCTCCTGCCACAGTCGGCCGAACAACAGCGGCGCGCCGATCCGCTTGCAGCTCAGCCCGTCCGGATTGCCTGCCGCCAGCTGGGCCAGGACCGAGGCACGGTCGGCATAGCGCGCGATCGAGGCGGCGAGGCGGTCGAGACCTCCATCGGCCAGGACGACTTCCTTCCGGCCCAGGTTCTTGATGATGCGCTGCTTGCTGCGCCCGTCCTCACGGACGCTCTCGACCAGATAAAGGTAGCTGTAGCCGTTGATTCGCTTCTCGCGCACGAACATGCCGAATTGGCAGCCGAAAACCAATCATAAATCAAGTTAAAAGAAGCAATTTGCGCAATTATTTAGCACCACGTTTTTGCAAAATCCGTACCCATCCGGTCAGAGCCGCGGACGAGTCTATTTGGCTCTATCTCGGTGGATCAGGATGAGCTCGCGCAGATTTTCGATACCAAAGTCGGTGAAGGCTATGACGCCGCCGTCGCTGAGGTTGTAAACCCAGATCAGGCCGTCTTCGGGTTCCATCTCATTGGCGATGTCCGCGAGCCACTCCTCATCCTCGCCGAGGTCCCTGGCGACACGGTCAATCGTGAAGACGTGGTGGATTTTATTGGTCTGCACGATCAGGCGGCCAGGGCCCAGGATTGCGGTGTCCAGTTCCATGGCATCAATTTCTCGATGCTGGCGACTGGATGACTGGCGATGCGCGCGAGGATGTCGGCGAGCCATGCCTGTGGGTCGACGTTGTTCATCTTTGCCGTCGTGATCAGGCTGTACAACATGGCGGCCCTTTGACCACCGCGATCGGAGCCGGCGAATAGCCAGGATTTTCTGCCCAGAGCAAGGGTGCGTAGGGCACGTTCGGCCGCGTTATTGCTGAGACAAATCCGCCCGTCGGTCAGGAACCGGGTAAATGATGACCAACGGTTCAGCATATAGTCGATCGCCTTCGCCACATCGTTGTGGCGTGAGAGTTTGGCGCGCTCGGCGCGCATCCAGATCTCGAGTTCAGCGACGAGCGGGGCGCCGAGTTGCTGGCGCACCGCCAGGCGTTCAGCGGGTGACTGACCGTTGATCTCCCGCTCGATCTCGAACAGCGCGTCGATGCGCTGCACCGCGGCCAAGGCCATCGGCGCCACGAAGGCGGGGGTCTTACCCTGGGCCTTGCGCTTCGCGTTCCGCGCGATATCGGCCAGCTCGAAGAATTTTCGTCGGGCGTGCGACCAGCACGCCGCCTCGATGATCGGTCCAGGAGATCGGTTCAACTCGTAGAGCTTGTTGTAGCCGCCATAGGCATCGGCCTGGAATATGCCGCGGTATCCGGCGAGATGGGTTTGCGGATGAACGCCGGCGCGGTCACGTGAATAGTAGAACACCGCGCTGGGGGAACCCGATCCGCCGAACGGCCGATCATCACGCACATAAACCCACACGCGCGCCGTATCGGTCTGCCCTCGTGCCATCACCGGCACGGTGGTGTCGTCGCCATGCAGGCGCGCACCCGCGAACACCATCGTCTCGATGTGCTTGAACACCGGCTCCAGCGCCACGCAGGTAGCACCAATCAGATCGGCCAGGGTCGAGACGCTGAGGTGGATGCCTTCCAGTGCGAACCGTTCAGATTGACGGTTCAGCGGCTGATGCTGGCCGAATTTATCGTAGGCGATCATCGCGAGCAGGCCGGGACCGGCAAAAGCGCGTGGAATGGTGTGGAAGGGTGCTGGTTCCTGGCTGATCTTCTCACAATCGCGGCAGGTGAATTTCTCCCGCACATGCTGGATCACCTTGTATTGGCGGGGGATGGATTCCAGTGTCTCGGTCACCGTCTCCCCGAGCTTGGCGAGCCGCGATCCACCGCAGCAGGCGCACTGGGTCGGACCTGGCAGCACAACCCGCTCGCGTGGCAGGTGTTCGGGGAAGGGTTGGCGTGATGGGCGGTTGCGAGTGAAGCCGGCGACAGTCGTGGTTTTGGCCTTCGCGGCCACCTGCTCGGCGCGGAGTTCGTCCTCGGTCGCGGTGGTCTCGAGATCTTCGAGTTCCAGTTCCATCTGATCAAGCAGCCGCGCCGTGCGTTCCGCCTTGGGGCCGTAGAGCGCACGCTTGAGCTTCTCGATCTGCAGCTTCAGATGCGCGATATACGCTGCGGTATCGGACCGCCGAGCACGGTCGCCCAGAATGATCGCCTTCAGCGCAGCGATATCATTCGGCAGGGTCGAAGGATCGAGATCCATGCCCCGTATAGAATCACGAATTTCCAGGGTTTCGCTACAGAAATCCGCTCTGGACCAGGATTTTCCCCAGAATCTTCGCGCCTACCCGGCCGCTTGCGGCCGCCAGGTTTGTTGTGGATTTCGCCAGTCGATCCCCTCCAGAAGATAACCGATCTGACCAGCGGTGAGGGACACAACGCCGTCCGCAGTCTGCGGCCAGATAAACCGCCCTCGATCAAGGCGTTTCGAATACAGCGACATCCCCACGCCGTCGTGCCAGATCGCCTTGACCAGCGACCCGCCGCGTCCGCGAAAGAAAAAAACATCCCCGCAGAACGGCTCCCGTCCCAGACCTTCTTGCACTTGCAACGCGAGCCCCTTCATCCCGCGGCGCATATCCGTATGCCCCGACGCCAGCCAGACCCGCACACCGGCCGAGACCGGGATCACCGCCGCACCGCCGTCAGCACCCGACGCAAGGCGGCAACCCCAACTCCATCATCAACCCGAACACACGTCCCGTCCGGCAGCACGATCTCGATCCGGCTCGCATCGCATCGCGTGGCTCGCCTCTGCGACATCGGATCAACGCTCGCGTCGTTCACCGAAGCTGACTTGCCTGCCGCCCGCGGCATCGACAGTGCCGCACTCGCCATTACCCGCACCGGAATGAATTCCGGTACCATCGGCACCGGCACCAACTCACCACGCCGAACCTGACCGCGCCACTTCCACAATTGCCCTCTCGAAATCGCGTGCCGCCGCGCAACCAGCGCAAACACCGCACCCGGCGCCTCAGCCTCCGCCACAATCCGAAGCTTGTCCTCATCCCGCCAGCGGCGCCGGCGCTCTACCCCCGTGATAATCTCCATCCGCCCGCCGCCCCTTACCATGAATCAGCTCGTAGCAGCGCTCTTATGCACGCCTCCTTGCCGTACCGGCAGGCGGTTCACACCGGATGGATACCAAAATCCCGACGTGCCTACGAAAATCTCGAGTGAAATCAAAGATCTCAACTTACGATACCGTATCGTTCCGGGTTTGACTGTTTAAGTCGGGCCAAATGTGCCTCATGACCGCGAACACGGGCGGAGCTGATCCCGTGTCGACGGCAGACCTCCGCCGTCGACATCCCCGACTCCTGCTCTTTGAGGATGCCGATGATCTGCTCCTCGCTAAACCGACTGCTCTTCATATCGTCCGTCTCCCTGATGGGGCGGACTCTACCCATTTCTGGAGGAAATCCAGGGGCTCAGACCAAAAATATTGATAATATCTGGGTTTTATTTTATAAAAAATGTAACAAATTATCTATTATTTATCAAGGGGTTTTGCGATGCCTAATCAAACTCACAGAAGTGGAAAGCTTTGTGATGAATGGAGGGTTGCGGTCATCATAGCCTCTATCGGAAGACGGATCGAGATAGGGCAGTTGTTGCCACATCTCTTGTCGCAAACATTGCCGCCTTGGAAAATCATATTATCGGTCGAAAAGGATGATGATCTACCAGAGCATATTCCGACCGGCGTAGAAATCATAAAAGGCCCACGCGGCTTAACCACCCAGAGGAACCGCGGTCTCGAAGCTGTCATAGATGAATGCGACGTCATTGTATTTTATGATGATGATTTTATTCCTGCAAAAAATTCGATTTCAGAAATAGTAAATATATTCAAGAAATATCCAGATATTATTGCGTCTACAGGTCTTGTTTTGGCCGATGGCGTAAAAAAGGGGGGATTGAATATAGCGTTTCTGTCGAAATATTAAAAAAATCAGAAATTAAATATACAGATGAAAATATCAAGGATGTTGACTCGCTATACGGCTGCAACATGGCATTACGTACCATGGCTATTGGTAGCATCCGTTTTGACGAGACTTTGCCACTTTATGGATGGCAGGAGGATGTCGATTTGGCTGGACAACTTCTAGTCAAAGGCAGAGTTGTATCCGCTGATACGTTTCAGGGCGTCCACCGGGGCGTTAGTAAAGGCCGTACGCCGGGCACTAAGCTCGGATATGCCCAAGTCATTAACCCAGTATATCTCGTAAAAAAAGGAACAATGTGTTGGAAAAAGGCGTATATTCTTATTTTGAAGAATATTATTGCAAATCATACTCGTTTTTTTTTAGCGGAGCCATTCATTGATCGCCGCGGTCGTGCAAAGGGAAACTGGATTGGCCTTTGGCATATTCTAAACGGTAAATTAGACCCACAAGAGATCAATAGGATAAAGTAAAAATAGCTTATCTTTAGAGCATCATCCGATCAGATGGAGTCATCTGATCGGATAAACCCGGGTTCGCGGTCATGAGGCAGACGTGAGGAAAGTCTGTCTATTTTCCGATGGATTTTCGATGCGGAATCGGAGCGTGTATCTATGAGGCGGCCTTGGCCTGCGGCGGCTCGATGACTGTGAGCAGCTTCTTTGGCTTTGATATTCCAAGATTTTTCAGGATCTCGGCAGCTTCGGGGCTGATTTTCGTGCGCTGAACAATAGTCCGGCCGGCGATCTGATAGCGGACCGCCTTGAGGCCGGCCAGGATGTGGGCGATCCGCGCCCAGGGAAGGCCGCAGCGCAACTCCGCCGAGCGCTGTATCTGCAGGGCAAGGACGCAGAGCCGGACATGCGCCTCGATCCGGCGCGGGCTCCAGTGATACATCGGCCGGACCTCGAGCCCGGTCTGCTTCATCCGCCGGAAGCAGGCTTCGATGATGGTCCCGCCTTTGTAGCCGAGGGCGACGTCCTCGGTGGACAGCGTGTCGTCGTTGGTGATCACGACGAACTTGCCGTCGAAGCGGGCGGCATGGGCGATCTTTCCGGAATCCAGATGCGGCCTGCCGGCCGCATCCGTGCTCAGGTAGCGGCCGTAGCGGCGCGAGGTGAGCAGTGCGCAGGCGGCCTTGGGATGCTCGGCATCACGTGCGGCGAGCAACGCCAGTTCGGCGCGCAGGCCGGCCAGAACCTCGTCGCGATGCTGGCGCTGCCGCTCGGCTTCCTCAGGCCCGACTTAAACAGTCAAACCCGGAACGATACGGTATCGTAAGTTGAGATCTTTGATTTCACTCGAGATTTTCGTAGGCACGTCGGGATTTTGCAAAAACGTGGTGCTAAATAATTGCGCAAATTGCTTCTTTTAACTTGATTTATGATTGGTTTTCGGCTGCCAATTCGGCATGTTCGTGCGCGAGAAGCGAATCAACGGCTACAGCTACCTTTATCTGGTCGAGAGCGTCCGTGAGGACGGGCGCAGCAAGCAGCGCATCATCAAGAACCTGGGCCGGAAGGAAGTCGTCCTGGCCGATGGAGGTCTCGACCGCCTCGCCGCCTCGATCGCGCGCTATGCCGACCGTGCCTCGGTCCTGGCCCAGCTGGCGGCAGGCAATCCGGACGGGCTGAGCTGCAAGCGGATCGGCGCGCCGCTGTTGTTCGGCCGACTGTGGCAGGAGAGCGGGATCGCTGCTGTGTTCGAGGAGCTGCTGGCCGGGCGGCAGTTCGAGTTCCCGGTCGAGCGCGCGGTGTTCGCCACCGTGCTCCACCGGATCATGGTCTCGGGCTCGGATCGCGCCTGCGACAAATGGCTCGAGGATTACGACATTCCCGGCACCGAGGAGCTCGGCCTGCATCACCTCTACCGCGCCATGGCCTGGCTCGGCGAAGAGCTGCCGGACGAGGAACAGGGGGATGCCACGCCCTTTGCGCCACGGACGGTGAAGGATCTGGTGGAAGAGCGTCTCTTCGCCCGACGGCATGATCTGTTCACCGACCTCTCGGTCGTGTTCATGGACACCACCTCGCTGTATTTCGAAGGTGCCGGCGGCGAGACGCTGGGCGCGCGGGGCCACTCCAAGGATTACCGCCCACAGCTCGCGCAGATGATCCTCGGCGTGGTGATCGATCAGGACGGAAGGCCAATCTGCACCGAGATGTGGCCAGGAAACACCGCCGATGTCTCGGTGCTGGTGCCGGTGATCGACCGCCTGCGGTCGCGCTTCGGCATCGGCCGGGTCTGCGTCGTCGCCGATCGCGGCATGATCAGTGCCGCGACGATCGCCGCGCTGGAGGAGCGCGGGCTGGAATACGTGCTCGGCGCAAGGGAACGCACCGACCGCATCGTCCGCGAGGTGGTGCTGGCCGATGAGCGCCCCTACACCCCGCTCTGCCTCGAGCGCGCCGGTGGCGACGAGACCCAGCTCTTCATCAAGGAGGTCAAGGTCGCGGGCAAGCGCTATATCGTCTGCCGCAACGAGGCGGTGGCCATCGAAGAGGCCGAGACCAGGCGCAAGGTGGTCGCCGCCCTCGATCGTCAGCTGACGCGCGGCGATAAGGCGCTGATCGGCAACTCCGCCTATCGCCGCTTCCTGCGCCCGGTCAGTGACGCAAAGCCCGGCCGCAAGCACAAGCTGTTCGAGATCGACGCCGGCAAGCTCGCCGAGGAAGCCCGCTTCGACGGCGTCTTCGTGCTGCGCTCCAACGCCCGGATTTCACCGCTGCAGGCGGTGATCCGCTACCGGGACCTGCAGAATGTCGAACGGCTGTTCCGTGTCGCGAAGGCGACAATGCGCACCCGGCCAATCTACCATTCCTCCGACGCCGCCATCCGCGGCCACGTCTTCTGCTCGTTCCTCGCGCTGATCCTGCACCAGGCGCTCGACGAAAAACTCCGCCGGGCCGGCAAGCGCGTCGAATGGGCCGATCTCCTGCGTGATCTCGACCGCCTCCAGGAGGTCACCATCAGCAAGCGCGGGCAGCAGATCGTCCTGCGCACCCCAGCAACCAACTCGATCGGGCCGATCTTCAAGGCCGCCGGCGTCGCCCTGCCAGCCAACGTGCGAGACGCATCCGCTTCCTGATCCAAATCCTCCCGAAAGCCGCAGGGTGTGGTGCTAAGAGCCCGAATCTGAATGGTAGTGCGACTATCGGTGACGGGCGATTTTTCGTGTGAGCAGGCGGATATGGGCGAGGAAGAGCCATGCGGTGGCGCTGGTAACGGTGGCCTCGAAATCCCTTGCGAGACGTCGGCATCTGCCGAGCCAGGCGAAGGTTCTTTCTACCACCCAGCGCCGCGGCAGGAGTTCAAACCCGCTCGCGGCGTCGGAGCGCTTTACGATCTGTATGGTCCATTTGCCGATTTTGGCGAGGCGTCCATTGAGTTTAGGACCGGCATAACCGCCGTCAGCGAATATGTGCCGCAACCAGGGATACAGGGATTTGACGGATTTGAGCACGTCGGGCGCCCCGTCGCGGTCCTGAATACCGGCATGATGAACGACGGCACCGACGAGGTGGCCGATTGTATCTGTGATGATGTGGCGCTTGCGGCCCTTGATCTTCTTTCCGGCATCGAACCCGCGCGGCCCGCCGGCTTCGGTGGTCTTGACCGACTGACTGTCGATCACACCGGCTGTGGGCGAAGCCTCGCGTCCGGCCATTTCCCGCGCCTGCATGACTAGGACGTGATTGATGCGATCGAACGTGCCGTCACGACAGAAGCGGTAGAAATACCCCTGCACGGTGGTGAACGGAGCGAATTCCTTCGGGATCTGGCGCCACTGACAGCCGGTTGCCAGCATGTAGAAGATGGCCTCCACAATCCTTCGAAGCGCCACCCTTCGGGGTCGGCCTCGATGCTGCGGAGCGGGCATGAACGGCTCGATCATGGCCCATTCAGCGTCGGTGAGGTCGCTTGCGTAGCGCAATCCGGCCCGGCAATATCGTCGCCGAGCGATTTCAGTCCAGGTCATCGTGTCTCCGTCCGTCTTCGCAAACGAACTGAATCACAACTTACTGAAATCGCTCAACTATCTTTTTCGGTCCGGCTCTAAGAAACCACGCGCCCACAATACATGGCTGTTTTCATTGGACTATTTTCAGGTCGCTGTTCAAGTCGGGCCTGACGTGTCGAAAGCGACGCGCTCCAGAAGGCTGACGGAGAATAGGTCTGCATTGATAATATACAACAAAATCATCTAAATTACAATAAAATTTCTAATAATATCAATATTTTGATGGCCAGTTCGGCAAGCCCGCCCGTTCGTGGCGGTCTTGGTTTTTCGCGGTGAACACGCGACTATCGGGACCGTCGGATCTTGCCGAGGCGCTCGCGGTTCTCCGCTTCCTGTGTCGCCTTGAGCAGATACTCGTGAAAGATCTCGGTCGCGACGATACCGTCCGCGCGGTTGTAGTGCTCGGCCATTACGTCCTCGCACTCGGGGGCAAGAACACGCACCTTCTTCGACATGGCGTCCGCCAGCGGCTGTGAAAAACTCGCTAGTGTGCCGATTCCGAAGTTCCTATGCAGAGTGATCGTGGATGGCGTTGGTGCGCTGGCAGAAGCGTTGGACGGCGGCGAGGATTTCGTCGGCTGACTTGACCCAGCGGAATGGCTTAGGGTCGGCGTTGCGGGCGTCGATATAGGCGGTGATCGCCGCCTCCAGTTCTCGGACGGAGCGGTGCGCGCCGCGGCGGATCTGGTCATCGGTGAGCATGCCGAAGAAGCGTTCGACCTGATTGATCCAAGACGCCGAGGTGGGGGTGAAGTGCACATGCCAGCGGGGCCGTTTGGCGAACCAGTCGCGGATCAGCTTGGTCTTGTGGCTCGACGCGTTGTCCATCACCACGTGCACGTCGAGATCAGCGGGGACATTCTTCTCAACCATGTCCAGGAAGCGGCGGAAGTCTGCGGCACGGTGGCGTGGCATGCACTTGCCGATGATCGTTCCGATCTTGACGTCAAGTGCGGCGAACAACGATGTCGTGCCGTGCCGCTTGTAGTCGTGGGTGCGACGCTCGGCTTGCCCGGGACGCAGCGGCAAGATCGGCTGGGAGCGGTCGAGCGCCTGCACCTGTGTCTTCTCGTCGACGCAGAGCACCACCGCACGGTCGGGCGGGTTCAAGTAGAGCCCAACAATGTCGCGCACCTTCTCGATGAACAGCGGATCGGTCGAAAGCTTGAATGTCTCGCTTCGATGAGGCTGCAGAGAGAAGGCCCGCCAGATGCGGTGCACGGTCGATGGTGCCAGTCCGGACGCCCGCGCCATCGACCGAGTGCTCCAGTGCGTCGCCGCCGCGGGCAGCTTCTCCAGCGTCGTCGTTATCACCTCGGCAATCTTGTCATCGCCGATCTTGCGCGGCGCGCCGGGGCGAGGTTCGTCGAGCAGGCCATCCAGACGCTTCGCGGCAAACCGCGTCCGCCAGGTCGCCACCGTTACCCGCGTGATCCGGAGTTTCTCGGCGATCCCGAGATTGCTCATGCCGTCGGCGGCCAGCAGTATAATCTCGGCGCGCATTGCGTCCCCGCGAGCGATTTTGCGCCGTCGGATGCGCGTCTGAAGTTCAATGCGCTCCTCGTCACTCAACTCGATCCGAACCGCCTGTCCCCACGCCATCCTGACACCCTCCGAGATCTTCAGCGATCACAGAATCACCTTTAGGGGCTTATGGCTAGATATTTCAGAGACGGCACACTAGCAAGACACGTGCATTGGGGTTCTCACGCGCCAGCCGGACGGCCCGATGGATCGCCACAATGGTCTTGCCGGTTCCGGCCGAGCCGGCAACGCGTGCCGGTCCAGCAAAGGAACGCTCAACGAGCGATCGCTGAGAGGGATGAAGAAACACCCCCCATTTTTCCCACGGGAACGCGAGCGCCTGCTCCAGCTCCTCCTGGTCGGCGATAGGCCTGATACGCCGCAGAGCGTCGGGATGCGCGAAAGGATCAGCGGAAGCCGGAGCAGGCGCGGGGGCAGGAAGCCGGCCCGTGGTTGCGTATTCGAGCAACGCCTCCACCGCTTCGGCCGGCAGGTGATCGGCGAGTGCAAAGAAGCGATCCTCGCTCGCCTGGCGCACATCAAACAGCCAATCTGGCGGCACGCCAATCGACAACAGGGCATCGTCCGCCACGTTTCCAAACAGCATCGCCGCGTTTCCTGGCGCTGTCGCCATATCGGGAGCATCTGGCGAAGCGGCAGCACGCGGCGGCACGACATCCTCGACAAGCTCGCGCATCTCAACAATCTGAATTGCACCGGTCCGCGGGTGTGCCACGATTCTACGCCGCTCAGCCCATGCATACGCATCGTCATGATGGCCGACATAGGCCAGCAGCAGGTCTGCTCCAGTCTTGTGAATGACGATGCGGATATCCTGGCTTACGCGCACGGACCAGAAATGCGGGTCCTTCGACCGATCGATCCTGTGAAGCTTCAGCCCAGGCCGCGATGGGTCGACCTGCAGGTCGAATACCGCTGTCTTCACGGCCTTTTGCTCCGGCGCGGCAAGACGCGCGAGGGCTGCGGTAAAGGCGTCGGCGATTCGGAATGTCGCGGTCACCCGGGCCGAGACTCCTTCGACAAGGCGTCGATCCTGCCGACGATCCGCAGGATGAGGCCGGAGTTGAACGCATCCAGCAGAGCGCCATCACAGAACCGATCCTGGCGAATCACGACGGTCAGCAGCCGTGCGATTTGCTCCGGCGTGGCCTTGGCGAGGACGCTCTCATCGTCGCGCAGCGACTCTGCTTCCTCGCTCCCCGACCAGGATGGCCAGTCGAAACTACCCACGACCCAATTGTTGTCATAGGCCGCCTGGACGAATGACGTCGCTTGGTCACTCAGAACTGCATAAGGAACCGAAAAGCTTCCATCCGGATTTGGCTCCGTCCCGCTCATCCTGCCTGGATCGAAATGCGGCGACTCAAATTCTGGAAGGAACCGGGCGAGAGCATCGATATTTTCCTGGCTGAAAGTGCCGCTATCCATGGTCATTCCCAATTGATCAGAGGCTCGGGTTCGTACGGTCTTCTTGGCGTTCGCCTGAACGCTTGGAAATCAAGAGAGCGCATCATGCCTCCCATCAAATCTTTTAAGCAATCGCAAACACCTCCAATAATTTCCCTTTCGTGTGCATCGGGAAACATCCTTCTGGCTTGCAACAGATGCTGCCAGAAAATCATATCAAATGCAGATGACTGTATCCAATCAACACTTTCACCATAGCCAGCTATCCACTCTACACTACGCCGGATTCCAACATCCCTCTCAAAGAAAAATCCAGCGTTATTCTCGTTTCCAAACAGGCACGCCCCAAAAAATATCCCTTTTATACTTCCACCGATACTATTTCTTAAAATATTATTTAGTTGTGTTCTGCTTATCCGATCAACTGAACCATGAATCCCATTATCGTCTCCATGCGCACCAATATAAATATAGTTTTTTCTTGTATTATTTCCACATACATGGCCTAATATTGAACGAAGCGTTTCGTTTGTGGCAAAATTTTCAAAATGATATTCATGGATATTTTCAAATTGCATTTCCATGAGTAAATCAAAAAGTCCTTTAACAGATATATTTCTATTATTTTCCCAGCGACCTTCAAGTACAACCAATCCACTCACTGTCTATTTTCCCCCTGTTTTATAAACCAAAAACCTTCATCACCTCATCGCCGAAGTGATTGATCACCTTTACTGCAATTCTTCCGCTCGCCGGTCGCTCGAACGGGCGGGACGTGTCCGAATAGAGGGTTGCCCATGCGTCTTCGTCGATATCGGCCTGTAGCGCCGTCTTGAGGCTCTTGTAGGGGTCGTTGGCGCCGAGGAAGTAGGCGTGGCGGACAAAGAAACTCTCTTCGTCATAATCGGTATCGATGAACCAGGCCGCGATGCCGGCTGTGTCGTTCGAGCGGATTTCGCCGGTGTTGGGGTCGAACACGTCGACGCCGTTTACCTTGACCCGGATTTTTTCGCCGCCATCGTCGAGGATTTCCACGTCCGGCTCGCCGAACACGACAAACATGTTGCCGCGCCCGGTGTTCTTCAGTTCGGCCGACATGTGCATGTCCGGATTGATCCGCGCCTTGATGATCTTCAGGCTGCCGAGATTGCCCAATTCGGTGGAGTGGGTGCGGATTCCGGAGAATTCGCCCATGGATTCCGATTTTAATTCGCCCACGATTCCGACGTTTATTCGCCCGGGGATTCCGAGATTTATTCGCCCGGGTAGCGGTCTCTGTGGCTGTTGATTTCGTTGCTCTCCTGTTCTCGTTGGGTCAAGCGGTTTTTGGGGTTTGCTTGCGGATCTTGCGCAGGCTTTCGCCGGTGAGTTCGATGCGGTGGGCATTGTGGAGCAGACGGTCGAGAATGGCGTCGGCGTAGGTCGGATCGCCGATCAGCTCATGCCAATGCGCCGGGGGGATCTGGCTGGTGATGATGGTGGCGCGGCGGCCGTAGCGATCCTCGACGATCTCGAGCAGGTCGTGACGGGCGCCGGCGTCGAGTGGAGCAAGGCCGAAGTCGTCGAGGATCAGTAGATTGACGGCACCGAGGGTGCGGATCATCCGGCCGTGACGCCCTTCGGCGCGGGCGACCGCGAGTTCTGCGAAGAGTTTGGGGGCGCGCTGATAGAGCACGGTCCTGTCATCGCGACATGCCTTGTGACCGAGGGCACAGGCCAGCCACGATTTTCCGACCCCTGTCGGCCCGCTCAGGACGAGATTGTCGTGCGCGTCGATCCACTCACCCTGGATCAGCTTCTGGAACAGAGCCCGATCGAGGCCGCGGGCACTCCGGTAATCGACATCCTCGATTGCAGCGTCATGGCGCAGCCTGGCATGGCGCAGCCTTGTGCTCAACCGCTTGTCACGTCGGACGGTGATCTCGCGGTCGAGCAGAAGACCGAGCCATTCGGCGTGACTGAGGCTGGGGGTTTCGGGATTGGCGTGCAGCTCGGTGAACGCGCGGGCCATGCCTGCAAGACCGAGCTGGTGGATCTGATCGAGGGTCGGATGGTTCAGCATGAGGCTTCTCCTTGTCATCAGTGGAAATATCCGCCGCCCCGGATGTTGGGGTGGCGGATCGGGGTGGGATCGGGACTGGCGGTGCCGGCGGCTCGCTCCAGCCGGTTATCGAGGATGGATTTGACCGAGCCGTAGGTCAGGGTGCCGATGGTGAGCGCGCGCTCGGCCGCGGCATCGAGCCGGTCGGCGCCAACACTGCGGGCCAGGCGAAGGATGCCGATGCAGGCGCGGAACCCCTGCTCCGGATGAGGCCGGCGTTCGAGGATCAGGGTGCAGAGTGTCGCGACCGAGGGACCAAGCCGTGCGGCTTCCTGATGGATCCGTGCGATGGTCCAGTCGCCATAACGCCGGTGGCTCGAGGGCATGTGCTCGGCGATCGTCGTGTGTTTGCCGTTACCCGGCCTGCGTGCGTGCACGGCGATCCGTTCGCCACGGAGAAAGATCTCGACCGTGCGCACGGTGAACCGGGCCTCGACCTCGGCGCGGGCGTGCCGGTAGGGGACGGAGTAAAAATGCTTCTCGATCTCGACGTGATAATCGATGCCGACCCGCCGGCGCCGCCATTGCGCCAGCACATAGGGTTCGGCCGGCAGTTCCTTCAGCGCGGGACGATCGAGTGTTTCCAGCAGATGCCGTCTTGTCGCCCCCAGGCGACGGACGACCCGCTCCTCGTTCAGCCAGCGGCAGAATTCAGCGATCGCGGCATTCAGTTCGGCGAGGCCGTAAAATGCCCGGTTGCGCAGCTTGCCCAGCAGCCACCGCTCCGCCAGCAAAACCGCCACCTCGACCTTCGCCTTGTCACGCGGCCGCCGCGGCCGCGCCGGGAGAATGGCCGTGCCGTAATGGCGCGCCATATCGGTGTAGGTCCGGTTGACCTGTGGATCGTAGAGGCAGGCGCGGATGATCGCGACCCTGGCGTTGTCGGGCACCAGCAGCGCCGGCACGCCGCCAATTGCTGCCAGAGTGCGATTATGCGCCTCGATCCAGTCCGGCAGGGTCTGGGTCCAGGTCGCCTCAGCATAGGTGAAGCTCGATGCGCCGAGAACGGCGACGAAGATCTGGGCCGCACGCGTCTCGCCGGTGAGCCGGTCGATCACCACCGGCACCGTGTCGCCGGCATAATCGACGAACAGCTTCTCGCCCGATGCGTGGGTCTGGCGCATCGTCACCGGTAGCCGGGCTTCCCAGCTCCGGTAGAGCTCGCAGAACCGGCTGTAGCGATACCCATCCGGGTGCTCGGCAATATACTCGTCCCACAGGATCGACAGCGTCACGTGCTTGCGCTGCAACTCGCGGCGGATACGCCCCCAGTCCGGCTCATCCACACGTCGATGCCCCGGCCGCTTGCCCACCGCGCCGTCGAACAAGCGCCTTTCCAATGCCGCTTCGGACAGCGCCAGAGCCCCTGGCCCATCGAGCCCGGCCGCCTCCAGTCGCCGCAGCGTCAAGCGCACCGTCGATGCCGCAACCCCGACCCGGATCCCCACCTGGCGGGTCGAAAGCCCCGCCATCCTCAATCTGACAATCTCGCGCACATCGCGCATCGCAATCCGCTCCACTGGCATTCATCCGCTCCCTCGATCAGCCAAAGGGAGGGAACCTGAACCAGCCAGCAGAGACCTCAAGCCAACCCGGCCAACCCCGCCCGCCTGGGCGAATAAAAGTCGGAACAGGTGGGCGAATTAATCTCGGAATAGGTGGGCGAATAATTCCCGGAATCCCGGGCGAGTTAATCTCGGAATCCCGGGCGAATTGAGCCCGGAATCAGCAGAGTGGGCGTCGAAATTGAAGGCGCAGGCGATCAGCACGTCGAACCGCGCATCCGCGGCCTCGCGCGCGGCGGCGACGATGTCCTGCCGGCCGACGGTGCCGTATTCCGGGCCGATCAGGATGGCGGCGCGGCGCTCTGCGCCGCTTTCGCCTTCGATGAACGTGCCCTCCGCGCCGATATATTTGCCTGGCCAGGGCGAGAGGCTCTCGAAGCTGATGCGGTCCCCTTTGGCATGCTGCTTGACGCCCTCCGCCTTGAGATAGTCGATGACGATGGCGGCAAAATCCTGGCCTGCGCGGGTGGCGTCCGCCGGTGCGGCATCGCTGAGCAGCTCCTCCTCGCTGGCGGGCAGCACGCGGTGGGGCGAGAGGCTTTCCACTGTGAACGGGCCGGCGACGCGCACGCGGGCATTGTCGGTGTAAGAGCCGGACCGAAAAAGATAGTTGAGCGATTTCAGTAAGTTGTGATTCAGTTCGTTTGCGAAGACGGACGGAGACACGATGACCTGGACTGAAATCGCTCGGCGACGATATTGCCGGGCCGGATTGCGCTACGCAAGCGACCTCACCGACGCTGAATGGGCCATGATCGAGCCGTTCATGCCCGCTCCGCAGCATCGAGGCCGACCCCGAAGGGTGGCGCTTCGAAGGATTGTGGAGGCCATCTTCTACATGCTGGCAACCGGCTGTCAGTGGCGCCAGATCCCGAAGGAATTCGCTCCGTTCACCACCGTGCAGGGGTATTTCTACCGCTTCTGTCGTGACGGCACGTTCGATCGCATCAATCACGTCCTAGTCATGCAGGCGCGGGAAATGGCCGGACGCGAGGCTTCGCCCACAGCCGGTGTGATCGACAGTCAGTCGGTCAAGACCACCGAAGCCGGCGGGCCGCGCGGGTTCGATGCCGGAAAGAAGATCAAGGGCCGCAAGCGCCACATCATCACAGATACAATCGGCCACCTCGTCGGTGCCGTCGTTCATCATGCCGGTATTCAGGACCGCGACGGGGCGCCCGACGTGCTCAAATCCGTCAAATCCCTGTATCCCTGGTTGCGGCACATATTCGCTGACGGCGGTTATGCCGGTCCTAAACTCAATGGACGCCTCGCCAAAATCGGCAAATGGACCATACAGATCGTAAAGCGCTCCGACGCCGCGAGCGGGTTTGAACTCCTGCCGCGGCGCTGGGTGGTAGAAAGAACCTTCGCCTGGCTCGGCAGATGCCGACGTCTCGCAAGGGATTTCGAGGCCACCGTTACCAGCGCCACCGCATGGCTCTTCCTCGCCTGTTGATTTCCGCTGAGATCTGACCCGGGAAGGCCGGATTTTTCCACTGAGATTTGACCCATGTTTGACTGTTTCCCCGTCTGGAAGAGGCGGGGGCGAACGGAGTGTTGGACATGGCGTTTTTGAGCATTATCCGCCGGTGGCATAAGCGTGAGCATGTGCCGATCCGAGAGATTTCCCGGCGCACAGGCGTGTCGCGGAACACGATCCGCAAATATCTTCGGTCTGATGTGATTGAGCCGAAGTTTCAGGTTCTGGACCGGCCGAGCAAGCTTGATCCTTATGCCGAGAAGCTTTTGGCGTGGCTGCGCCGTGAAGCTGGCCGGCCGCGCAAGCAGCGGCGGACGGTCAAGCAGCTATACGGTGATCTCGTCAGCCTGGGCTATGACGGTTCCTACAATCGTGTGGCGGCCTTTGCCCGGGCTTGGAAGGGGGAGTGCCAACGGCTGCAGCAGACCGCCGGCCGGGGAACCTTCGTGCCCTTGGCCTTTGCGCCTGGCGAGGCGTTCCAGTTTGACTGGAGCGAAGATTTTGCGATCATCGGTGGCGTCCGCGTCAAGTTGCAGGTGGCGCACACCAAACTGTCGCATAGCCGGGCGTTCATTGTTCGGGCCTATCTGCTGCAGACACATGAGATGTTGTTCGACGCGCATAACCACGCCTTCCAAGCTCTCGGCGGCGTACCGCGGCGCGGGATTTACGACAACATGCGCACCGCCGTTGACAAGGTCGGCCGTGGCAAGGAGCGCAGCGTCAACGCCCGCTTCCTGGCGATGACCAGCCATTATCTCTTCGAGGCCGAGTTCTGTAATCGGGCCGCCGGTTGGGAGAAGGGGCAGGTTGAGAAGAACGTCCAGGATGCACGCCACCGCCTGTGGCAGTCCATGCCTCCGTTCGAAAGCTTGGACGCCCTGAACGACTGGCTGGAGCGGCGCTGCCGGGAGCTGTGGGAGCAGACCGCGCATGGCAACGAGCCGGGAACCATTGCCGATGTCTGGGCCAGCGAGGTTGAGAGCCTCATGCCTGTGGGCCGTCCGTTCGATGGGTTCGTGGAACACACCAAGCGGGTCTCCTCGACCTGCCTGATCCACTTGGAGCGTAACCGCTACAGCGTGCCGGCCTCTTTTGCCAACCGGCCGGTCAGCCTGCGGGTCTATCCCGACAGGCTGGTGGTGGCGGCGGAGGGGCAAATCATCTGCGAGCATCCGCGCATCATCGACCGGACGCACAACGGCCCAGGGCGCACTGTGTATGACTGGCGGCATTATCTGGCGGTGATCCAGCGCAAGCCGGGCGCCTTGCGCAACGGTGCGCCGTTCCTGGAATTGCCCGATGCCTTCAAGCGGCTGCAGCAACATCTCCTGCGCCGTCCTGGCGGTGACCGGGAGATGGTGGAGATCCTGGCCCTGGTGCTGCACCATGACGAGCAGGCGGTGTTGGTGGCGGTGGAACTGGCGCTGGAGGACGGCGTGCCGTCCAAGACGCATATCATCAACCGGCTCCACCGGCTGATCGACGGCAAACAGGCTCCGCTTCCGGTCATCACCGCGCCACAGGCACTGACATTGGCCAATGAACCCAAGGCTGACGTCGAGCGCTACGATAGCTTGCGCCAATCTGAGGAGGCCCGCCATGCGTCATGATCCCGCCACCGGCGCGCTCGTCATCATGCTGCGCAGCCTCAAAATGCACGGCATGGCACAGGCCGTCGATGAACTGGCCCAGCAGGGTGCCCCGGCCTTCGAAGCCGCCATCCCGGTACTCTCCCAGTTGCTCAAGGCCGAGACCGCTGAGCGCGAGGTCCGCTCCATGGCCTATCAGTTCAAGGCCGCCCGCTTCCCGGCCTATCGCGACCTGGCCGGCTTCGACTTCGCCAGCAGCGAGGTCAATGAGGCCCTGGTCCGCCAGTTGCATCGTTGCGACTTCATCGAACCCGCCGACAATGTCGTGCTCGTCGGCGGCCCGGGCACGGGCAAAACCCACATCGCCACCGCGCTCGGCGTGCAGGCCGTCGAGCATCACAAAAAGCGCGTCCGCTTCTTCTCCACCGTCGAGCTGGTCAATGCTCTGGAGCAGGAAAAAGCTCAGGGAAAGGCTGGGCAAATCGCCGGCCGTCTGATCCATGCCGACCTCGTCATCCTCGATGAGCTTGGCTATCTGCCCTTCAGCGCCTCAGGCGGAGCTTTGCTGTTCCATCTGCTCAGCAAGCTCTACGAGCGCACCAGCGTCGTCATCACCACCAACCTGAGCTTCAGCGAATGGTCCGCCGTCTTCGGCGACGCCAAGATGACCACCGCGCTCCTCGATCGCCTCACCCACCACTGCCATATCCTCGAGACCGGAAATGACAGCTTCAGGTTCAAAAATAGCTCCGTGCAGAAATCCCAAAAACGAAAGGAGAAAAATCCAGCCTTGACCCCATCATGAAACTCAAATCATAAACTATGGGCGGGTCAAATCTCGATGGAATTCCCGGGTCAGATCTCAGCGGAAATCAACAGATCATGGCGAAGGATCGCTATGGCTGCGCGACACACCGGCGGAAGGGAACATGCGCGAACGGCGCAACGATTTCCCGACAGAGGATCGAGGCGCGGGTGCTTGGCGCGCTCAAGGAGAAGATGGTCACGCCGGACCTGGTCGAGGACTTCATTCGCACCTTCGAGGAGGAGGTCAGCAAGGCCGGCCAGGAGCGGGTGAAGCGTGAGCAGCGGACCCGCGATCGCCTCGGAGAGATCGAGCGCAGCATCAAACGGATCATCCGGGTGATCGAGGATGGCGGTTATGTCCGCTCAATGACCGACCAGTTACGCGCGCTGGAAGCCGAGCAGGATGCGTATTCCGATGAAGCCGGCCATGCATTCCGAAACGAAGCCGGCCACCGTTCCGATTTGAAGCCGGCCACCTGCGCGTCGTTCGGTTAGGTCACATGTTAAAGATCGTCTTGTCCTTTCCTGGGGTCAAGCTTGCATGGTGACGGTAGCGGGGTTTTTCTTTTTGCGGAGGCTCTCGCCGGTCAGTTCGATCCGGTAGGCGTTGTGGACCAGTCGATCGAGAACGGCGTCGGCGATGGTGGGATCGCCAATGATTTCGTACCAGCGATCGACCGGCACCTGGCTGGTGATGATGATGGATCGGCGGTCGTGGCGGTCCTCGACGATTTCGAGCAGGTCACGGCGCTGATCCGCGTTCAATGTCTCCGGCCCCCAATCGTCGAGGATAAGCAGATCGACCCGCGCGATCTGGCGGAGCGTTGCGGCGTACCGGCCATCGCCGCGCGCCAGAGCCAATGCGGCGAACAGTCGCGGGACACGGTGATAGGCGGTGGACAAATCCTCACGGCATGCTTTCTGACCGAGGGCGCAGGCGATCCAGCTTTTGCCGACGCCGCAGGGACCGGTGATGATCAGATTATGCTTGGCGCGGATCCAGTCGCATCCGGCGAGTTTGAGGAACATCGCGCGATCCAGACCACGTGCGGTCCGATAATCGATATCTTCGACGGTGGCCGCCTGGCGCAGCTTGGCCACGCGGGCCAGCCGCTCAAAACGCTTCTGCCGCCGCAGCGTTGTCTCGTGATCGAGCAGCAACGCCAGCCACGCGGCATGATCGAGGCTGGCGGTCTCGGGATGCGCCCCAAGATCCTTGAATCCCTTGGCCATGCCATGCAGGCCAAGGTCGTGCAGTTGATCGAGGGTCGGATGGGTCAGCATGGTTGGTCCTTTCAATGAAAATAGCCGGAACCACGGAGATTGCCGTGGGTAATGACCGCCTGGGGCTCGCCCGCCGCGGCGGTTGAACGATCGAGCTTGTTGGCGACGATCGAGGCGAGACTTTTGTAGGTGAACGCACCGATCGCGACGGCGCGGTCGGCTACGGCCTCAGCGCGGGCGGGTTCGAGGTCCTTGAACAATCGGAGAATCCCGAGACAGGTCCGGAACCCCTGTTCGGGATGCGGCCGGCTGGCGAGGATGGCGGTGATCAGCCCTTCGGTATGCGGGCCGATGGAGGCGCCCCAGCGGCGGAATCGCTCCGGCGTCCATTCGGCGTAGCGCCGGTGGGCACTCGGCATGTGCTCGATATCGGTGCCATGCTTGCGGCCGCCGTAGCGCCGCTGGTGAACCGCAATGCGCTTGCCGTGGTGGAATATCTCAATGCCGCGTTCGGTCGCGCGGGTATTGACCTGCTGGCGGATCAGTTCATGCGGCACCGAATAGAAAAACCCGCAGACCTCGACGTGATAATCCAGCGCGACCCGTGCCAGACCCCATTCGGCGAATTCATAGTCGGATGCCGGCAACGCCGCGAGCGCGGGCCGCTCGATCGTCTCGAAGAGATGCCGGCGGCTGACGCCGATCCGGCGCATGACATAGTCGTTGATCCGATCGACCATGCAGGCGATCGCCTGGTTGGCTTCGGCCAGCGAGAAGAACGTCTGCCGGCGCAGGCGCCCCAGGATATAGGTTTGAGCAAAGCGTACCCCGGATTCCACCTTCGCTTTATCGCGGGGCCGGCACGGACGCGCAGGGAGCACGCCGACCCCGTAATGTGACGCCATGCGCCCGTAGCTGAGGTTGATCTCGGGATCGTAGAACGATGGCTTGTTGACGCCGGACTTCAGATTATCCGGCACTATCAGCCGCGGAACACCGCCAAATGCGCGGAACATGCGGACATGCGCGCCAATCCAGTCCGGCAGCGTCTGGGTCCAACTCGCCTCCGCATAGGTGAAGCTCGATGCGCCGAGCACGCCGACGAAGATCTCCGCCTGTCGAACTTCGCCACTCGCCCGATCGACAATGCCAATCCGCTTGCCGGAATAATCGACGAAGACCTTGTCGCCAGCACGATGATCCTGGCGCATGACCGGTGACAGGCGGGCCTCGAATTCCCTGAACAGTTCGCAGAACCGCGAATATCCGTAACCGTCCGGGTGCTGGTCACGGTACTCCTCCCAAAGCACCTGCAGATTCACCCCAGGCCGCTTCAGTTCGCAGACCAGTTCGTCCCAGGCCGGCTCGGCACGGCGCCGCCCCCCCTGCTTGTAGCCACTGCGGGCAAACAGCCGCTCTTCGATCGCCGCATCGGTCAGCTCGGCCGGCACCGGCCACGCCAACCCCGCCTCCTGTGCCCGCTTCAAGTTATCCTGGATCGTACTGCGCGCCACACCGAGCATCCGCCCGATCTCCCGCGCGCTGATGCCGTCCCCGGCAAGCCGTAACATCTGTCGTATCTGCCGCATCGTCAGCTCTCTCCTGGCCGGCATCCAATCCTCCACGTGGTTGATCACGAGAAGGCAGATGCCCGAGTCGCTGACCCAGCCAAATAACGCTCAAAACCTCAGCCAGGTGGCCGGAATGAAATCGGAATGCCGGCCGGCTTCAAATCGGAACGGTGGCCGGCTTCACCTCGGAATACCTGGCCGGCTTCAATCGGAATCCGCACTCGGATTGCTCCAGCGCCATCTCGACGATCTGGTCCTGCACCTCGGGCGCGATGCGGTTCCACACCCGGCCAGGCGCGCAAGGCCGATCCTCCAGCCCCTCCGGTCCCCCATCGAGATAGCGGTCATACCAGCGGTAGAACGTCCGCCGGGCGATGCCGAGTTGGTCCAGCGTGCGCTTGGCGGGCAGGTGCGCTTGCTCGACGATCCGGATGATTTCGAGTTTCTCCGATGCGGGATACCTCATGCGTCGTCGTCCCCATCCGCGATCATGCTTTTTTTGAGCAGGCGGTTTTCGAGCGTCAGATCGGCAACGCATTCCTTCAGGGCACGGGCTTCGCGGCGCAGGTCCTGCACCTCGCCGGTGGTCGCGGCACGGGCGGTGTCGCCAGCCAGGCGGCGCTTGCCGGCTTCCATAAATTCCTTCGACCAGGTGTAATACAGGCTCTGCGCGATGCCTTCCTTGCGGCATAGCTCGGCGATGCTGTCCTCGCCGCGCAGGCCATCAAGCACGATGCGGATCTTGTCCTCAGCCGAAAAATGCCGCCGGGTCTGCCGCCGGATGCCCTTCACCACCGCTTCCGCAGGGGACTTGGCTGGCGATCTTTTCAAGGAGGGTTGGGGCTTCATCTTCGTTCCTTCGTCACGGCGACGAAGCCCCAACCCTCCTTAAATCACAACCTCAAATCTGTGCCATTGGTGCTGACGCGGGACACTTATATTAAAAATTAATATCTAAAAAACTTTTTTATATAAATAAGTTCCTTCACCAACTTCTGAATATATCAATCTATATCCATAATTATACATATAATCATCTATTGATAAACTATAGTTTTTTTCAATCAAAATTGATTGACTATTAAAAAGAAAATGTCTTATAATATCAATTTTTTTATTGAAATTTAATATGTTTATTACCACTAAATCAAAATATTTTATATTTTTTATGTAATCATTTAAATTTTTATTACCATCAGAAGCAAGATCTTCAATGGTCATTTCTAATACGTGAAAATTAATATGATTCACAATTAAGTTTTTCTGAAAATTTAAAAAATTTTTGTTTTTAAAATCTACCGTCCACACTTCGTAATCGTCGATACCACAAAGACCAACCGAAAAATATCCAATATCCCCGGATAAATCTAAGATTTTTTTAGGAGTTATATTTCTTTTTATAAAACTTAGCAACCTTTCATTATGAAATATTCCATGATTTTTTATAAAAAATCCAATATCATCATTTTGCAATATCAGAGGTCGGCCAAACTTTAATTTTGTAAAATACTCATTTTTTCTAACAATTTTACAAAAATTATCTATAAAAAATTCAGTAATTTTTGGAATGCCGAATTTATTTATCATATTTTTAATTTGATCGTCATTTTTTCCTCTTACATTTATATTAAAAAGACTTTTATTTTGATCTGGATTTATATCTATAAAATATCTGTCTCCAATAACAGAAGCACAATTACCCTTCATTGTATGCATAAACCAAAACCAAATATCATCTGCAGTAGGGCATAGTTCCATTGCTAAATAAATATCTAAGATGCGGTCATCAAAAGATTCGGGGGGGTATAATACACCCCCTACTCCCGTTGGAAAAACCAACGGCGATTTTATTTGGCAAAAATTTTCTTCTGGAGTATCTATAATCCATTTATTGTATTCTTTTAGTTGTCCATTACAATCATATTGAATTAGATGCGCTCTATGGGCAACAATACCATTTATATTTTTAAAAGATAAAATTAATTCTTCAAGCCAAGTTGGCTTATATAATACATCATCATCTGCTGTTACTAAGTATTCATTTGGAAACTCAATTATAGAAGGTATAAGTTTATTATAAGATTTCCAATCTTCATTTAATTTTCTAACTTCAAAAGTACCATTTATTAATTCAATAATTTTTCTTGGCAATAAATTATATTCATTTTTGAATACCCATAATATAATTTTATCTGGTTTAATGCTCTGATTTAATAGAGAAATAATTGTAAAATAAACAGTTTGAAATCTGTCCGGATAAGATGTAAGACTGATGATTATTTTACTTTTCAAATCGTGATTTTTAATTATATTTGGCTTAATTATTTTGAGTAGATTTTCAATGTTCATGCTGCGATCTCACTCTCATGATTGAACCGCCCCGGGTTTACCGGAGGCCATTTGGGTTAAGCTAAGCGGCGATCTTCATCTGATCGAGTGTGGCGAAATATCGTTGTTCGGCTTCGGCGGGCGGGATGTTGCCGATCGGCTCGAGAAGGCGCCTGTGGTTAAGCCAGTCGACCCATTCGAGCGTTGCGAACTCGACGGCTTCCAACGATTTCCACGGCCCGCGACGACGGATGACCTCGGTCTTGTAAAGGCCGTTGATGCTCTCGGCGAGAGCGTTGTCGTAGCTATCGCCGACACTGCCGACGGACGGTTCGATGCCGGCCTCCATCAGGCGCTCGGTGTATTTGATCGAGACATACTGGCTGCCCCGATGGCTATGATGGACGAGACCGCCGCTACGTACCGGGCGTCTGTCGTGAAGAGCCTGTTCCAGGGCATCGAGGACGAAACCGGCATGCGCGGTGCGGCTTACCCGCCAGCCAACGATACGCCGGGCGAATGTATCGATGACAAACGCCACATACACAAAGCCCTGCCAGGTCGCGACATAAGTGAAGTCGGAGACCCAGAGCATATTCGGCGCCGGCGCCTGGAACTGGCGGTTGACGCGGTCCTGTGGGCAGGGTGTCGCCCTGTCGCTGATCGTCGTCCTGACCGGCTTGCCGCGGATCACGCCCTGCAGGCCGATGATCCGCATCAACCGCTCCACCGTGCAGCGGGCAACAGCGCATCCTTCCCGCTGCAACTGCCGCCAGACCTTGCGAGCACCGTAGACCTCGAAATTCTCCGCGAACACGCGCCGGATATCCGCCTCGAGCGCCTCATCCCGCCGGGCCCGTTCTGACCGCCTCTCGGGGTTGGCCCGCTTCGCGACATGCTCGTAGTAGGTCGATGGGGCGATCGGCAGGACCCTGCAGATCGGCTCGACCCCATAAGCCCCGCGGTGATCATCGATGAACGAGATCATGGTTTGAACCGGCGGTCGAGCTCCGCCTGGGCAAAATATGCCGACGCCTTGCGCAGGATCTCATTCGCCTGGCGAAGCTCGCGGTTCTCGCGTTCCAGTGCCTTCAGCTTCGCCGACACTTCCGACGGAACACCAGGCGAGCGGCCGCTGTCGCGATCCACCTTCTGCACCCATTCACGCAGCGTATGCGGTGAGCAGCCAAACTTCGCGGCTATCGACACCATCGCCGCCCACCGCGAGGGATGTTCGCCCTCGTGCTCCAGCACCATCCGCACCGCCCGCTCGCGGACTTCAGGAGAAAACTTGTTCGTCGTCGGACTCGTCATGGCTCCATCCTATTTGGGAGTTGGAGCCTCCGGTAAACCCAGGGCGGTTCAGTGACAGCTTGTTGACGACTCGGGCCATGGCTGAATCTTACCCACAAAGTTACCCACGTGGAAACTCTGGATTCGGGCAAAATGGGGTGGATGAGCGTGGACGGAAATCTGTTTTAAGTCGCTGATATCAAAGATTTTATGGGATGATGCCGGACAGTGCTGGATGTAGGGGTGGCGGAGGGGATGTCCGCCTTACCTCGTGATCTAGCCTCAGAGAAACGGCGGCATACACCCAGCGATATAGCCAAAGTTTGCCCTATAACGTCCATTGACGTCCTAGGACGTGCGGGATTATGGTGTATCCATGAAGGCCCGAGCATGTAGCCGGACAGTTCGACGGAGAGTCTGACGTGATGAGCCCAGCGACCACGGCACATAGACCCCCTGCGGTTTCTGCGGTTTTTGCGGTTCCTGAGTGTCGGCCAAATGAAATCAATGGTTTAAGTGCCAAACAAAACCGCAAACGGGTTGCGGTTCGGTTGCGGTTTTCTGCGGTTTTCTGCGGTTCGGGGTGCTGACGATGCCCAAAACCGTCTCAAAACGCTTGAACGCTCTCGCCATTACGAACGCGAACCGCGAGGGCAACCTGCACGATGGGGGCGGTTTGTATTTGCGCGTTCGGGCTGACGGCTCGAAAAGTTGGGCGTTCCGCTACACGATGGCCGGGCGCAAGCACTGGATGAGCCTTGGGCCGCTGCGTGATGTATCCCTAGCGGAAGCCCGCGAGCAGGCCCGCCAGCTACGTAATCTTGTGCGGGATGGGTTCGATCCGCTCGCCCAGCGCCGCGAACGCCAGCACCTCGCCGCCGAGCAGACTGCCAGAACCTTCGATGCCGTCGCCGCGGCCTATGTCGAGGCGCACAAGGCCGAGTGGAAGAACGCAAAGCACCGGCAGCAGTGGGAGAACACGCTCGCCACCTACGCCAGCCCGATCATCGGCAAGCGGCCGATAAGCGAGATCAGCCTGCTCGACGTCCGCCGGGTGCTCGATCCGATCTGGGCCGAAAAGCCGGAGACGGCTAGCCGGCTGCGCGGCCGCGTTGAGGCCGTGCTGGCATATGCGACCGTCAACGGCTGGCGCAGCGGCGACAACCCGGCGCGGTGGCAGGGGTTCCTCGATCAGATTTATGCACCGAAAACGAAGGTGCGGGCGGTCAAGCATCACGCCGCGCTCGATTACCACGACATGCCGGCCTTCATGGCCGAACTGCGCGAGCGTGAAGCCGTTTCGGCGCGATGCCTAGAGTTCGCCATCCTGACGGCTACACGCTCCGGCGAGGCGCGCGGTGCACGATGGGATGAGGTCGATTTTGACGCGGCCGTGTGGGTGATCCCGGCAGCCCGCATGAAGATGAAAAAGGAACACCGCGTGCCGCTGGCACCGCGTGCCGTCGAGATATTGCGCGAGATGGCAGAACGCTCGCCCCGCCGGGATGGGCTGATCTTCCCCGGCGGCGCACCTGGCAAGCCCATGACCGACGTTGCGCTCGCAAAGGCCGTTGCCGTGCTGCGGCCGGGATACACGGCGCATGGGATGCGGTCATCGTTCCGCGATTGGGCCGCCGAGATGACCAGCTTTCCGCGCGAGATCGCCGAGGTTGCGCTGGCGCATATCAACAAGGACCGAACAGAGGCGGCGTATCAGCGTGGCGATTTGCTCGCGAAGCGCCGGCAATTGATGGAAGCCTGGGCGAACTACTGCGCCGGGCTGGCCGAGGAATCTGGAAGGGTGGTGGCCATGCGCCGCGCCTGAGCCGGGAACCGTGCCGGCCGGATGCCGGCGAGAGGTGGCCCGGCGGTGTTACAGCACCGCCGGGCAATGGCCTCGATTGAATGGTCCGAAGGAGGACAAAAACGATGACCGAGAAGGTCTATACCACGAATCGCGGCGCAAATGACAACGCCGCCACGCTGGGCGCCCTGCAAGCCGTCCTGAGCCGGCAGGCGGCAGAACTCCGCGCGCTGGCCGTAACACCCGTGCAGCGCGCCATCGTCGCCCGCGCGGCGGTGCAGATGATCGAGCGGACGATGGCCGAGGTGCGGTCATGAACCGGCGCAGCACGATCCGGGCCGCGATGGCAAGCGCCGCCGCCGCCATGGTCGCCCCTGCCGTGGCGAACGCTGCCGGCAACCCCGATGACGAGCTGATCGCCATGGCCGACCGCTACATCGCCCTCGATGCACAATACAACGCAGCCTATCGGGTGCCGGACCTCACAATGGAGACCGAGGAGAAGATCGACCAGCAGACCGCCCCGATGCAGGATGAGATGAACGACATTCTCGACCGCATCACGCGCACCGAGGCGAAGACGCCCGCCGGGGTGGCCGCAATCGCCCGCGTTGTCACTGCCTACCTTGACCCGAGCGAACGCGACCCCGAGGACGAAGACCGATATCTGAGCGACCGGCTGATCTCGCGCCTCACACGCGAAGCGGGGAGGCTGGCATGACGCGCCCCGTCAAGAGCGTGGTTGAAATCCGCGTTGCCGATGTAGAGGACAGCACCACCCGGATGCAGGATGCCGCCCGCGCCTTGCGGTTGTTCATGACCAATCTTCCAGCCGCGCCCGACGAATACAGGTTGCGCTCCCTGCGCTGGCTGGCGGATGCGGTTGAAACCGAGGCAGACGTGTTGCGGGATAACTGGCAGAAATTCTGCGACGATGCGGGCATGAACTCCGGCGAGCAGGCAGCATGAGCGGGGGCAAGAGAAAAGGCGGGGAGCAATCCCCGCCCGAGCCTCAATTTGCCGAAATCGTTAAGGCGGATGGAACAATAATATTCCGGGCGGAGGTTCCACCTCCACGGTTTCGCCAACTAGACGCTGAGGCGCAATCGCGCATCGTCTCCGCAGTTAGACTGCCTCTTGCGGTGTCCGACGAACTGGCCGCAGCAGCTTGGCGCAATGTGCACATGGTGATGTTCTCACTTGCTCACGCGATTGAACCTCGTCCTGACACGTTCAAGAAATCTGACTGGCTGAAAATGAAAAAGTTGGCTGGCGAGCTTAAGCACTTATGCGCTCGGCACGTTCGAGAGCAGCCAGAAACAGCCGAGCAAGACCCCTGTTTTGATCTAATTGGGCGGCTCGACCATCTAGAAAATTGGTCGAAGCGACAATCTGCGATGTCTGGCCGAGCGCGCGGCCAGCCTCGCCCAAATTGGCTTAACGGCGCGTTGGAAGACTTTCGCCTTTCATTTGCTCACTTGTTCGGTGTCGAACCAACAGACGCGCCGAAAGCCCCGTTCAATAGGTTTGTTCAGGCAACGTTGCGAGAACTCTCGGGCATTGAAATCGGCAATGATTGGCTGCGCGACAAGCGCAGAAAACAAGGCGGGAAGTAATCTGAAAAAAACTGCTTTGTTCCCGCAAAAGGACTTTGTCAGTACGATACGCGACCTGATAACTGGATCGTCAGTCCATTAACATCCGTATGGAGTAAGGAATGACGACTGACACAAAACTTCTCTACCGGCCAGCCGAGGCGCAGGCCGCCCTAGGCGTCAGACACGCAAAGTTCTGGGAGCTGGTGAAGGCCGGGACGTTCGACGTCCGCAAGCTGGGCCGCTCGACGTTCATCACCGCTGAGAGCCTCCGCCGGTTCGCTGAGAACCTGCCCAAGAGCGCGGCCTGATCCCCAAAATGCAAACCGCCCCGAAAACCTACTGGCTCCGGAGCGGCGCGGAAATCTTTGGATTGCTTGGCGGCGATCAAGAGATAGACGTGCCGGCGCTCGGCTGCAAGCGGTTTTTCGGGCAGAAAGGATGCCCTAAATGGTTGACCGCAAAACCGCTGCCGACCGGCAGCACGACCGACTCATCGACGACATCGAAACCCGTTCCCGCCGCCGCATTTTGACAATTGAGATGCCCGAGGCTGATCTGCGCCGGGCCGCCCGCTCGCTCGCCAGCCGGGCGGACTGGATCATGGCGAAGCGCGAGAGGGACAGTGTTCTTCGCGCAGCCGCCGACATCGAGGCCCGCCATTGTCGCCGCATCGCCGAGGCGCTGGCTGGGCTGATCAGGGAGGGCAACTAATGGCCTCGCTGGACACCGCGCTCGACCTCGCCGCCGCCGGCCGCGCCGTTTTCCCCGTAGGCAACGACAAGTCGCCTCGCTGCCCGCGCGGTCACCTTGCCGCCTCGACCGATCCCACCACGATCCGCGCTCTGCACCGCGATTACGGATTCGTCCTGATCGGGATCGCGACCGGCGAACGCTCCGGCATCGCCGCGCTCGACATCGACAACAAGCCCGGCGGCCTCGAATGGTTCGCCGCGAACCGCGACAAGTTGCCCGCGACCCGGACGCATCGCACCCGCTCCGGCGGGCTGCATCTGTGGTTCAAACACCGGCCCGGATTGCGTTCCAGCGTAGCGGCAATTGCGCCCGGTATCGACGTCCGGGCGGACGGGGGATCGTGCATCTGGTGGCCAGCCGCCGGCCTCCCTGTCCTGTCTGCCGGCCCGCTGGCCGAGTGGCCTAACTGGCTGGTACCGCCGCCGAAACCGGCCTGGACGCCGCCCCCTGCCGCCCCCTGGACTGGCGGCGATCACCGCAGCCGCCGCTATGCCGAGGCGGCCCTACGGCGCGCAATCGAGCGTGTCGCCGGCGCCGCGCCTGGCACCCGCAACGCCACGTTGAACGCCGAGACTTACGGGTTGTTGCGCCTGACCACGACAGGCGGCCTGTCCTCCGGCGAGGTGGCGGAGGCGATGGCACACGCCGCCATCGTCGCCGGCCTCGAACGGCGCGAGATCGAGGCGACTCTCAAATCGGCACTATCGGCGCGCGGGGGTGCAGCATGAACCATTTCAACGCCGAGCAGATAGCCCGCGATGCCGCCGCGAAGGCGAGCACGCCACCGGAGTTGAAACGCCCGCTCCGGCGCGAAACGCCGCCGCCTGAACCGTATCCGATGGACGCACTACTTGGGCTGCGCCCAGCCGTCGAGGCCATCCAGCGCCGCACGCAAGCGCCGGGCGCGCTCTGCGCTGCATCGGTGCTCGCGGCCGCCGGTTTCGCTGCCGCGATTCATCACGATGTTGAAATCCCAGTCATCGGGACGCGGCCGTTACTCACCGCGTTCATGACGGTTGGCCAATCTGGTGAGCGCAAATCTACCGTTGACCTGCTGGCCAGCCTCCCGATCACCCGCGCCGAGGCCGCACTGGCGGCGCAATTCGAGGTGGATCAGGACAAATTCGGTCGCGATAAAGAGGCTTTTGACGCTGCCCGGATCGAGGCCCGCAAGGCTGCCAAAGACGGCCGCGCCGCCGCCGAGCGCGCGCTGGCGGATGTTGGATCGGAACCGAAGGCGCCGGCTCCGCCGATCCTGACCGCGCAGGAAGGGACCATTGAGGGGCTGATTAACCTCCTGACGCTGAGGCCCTACGCCTCGATTTTTTCAGCCGAGGGCGGCCAGTTTCTCGGCGGCCATGCGATGAGTGAGGACGCAGCGTTAAGGACGATGACCACGCTAAACGCATTGTGGGACGGCGCCCCGATCAAGCGGCTGCGGGCAGGCAAGGCCACATTCGCACCCGGCCGCCGCGCCTCCCTTAGCTTGTTCGTTCAACGCAGCGTTGCTGCTCTCCTGCTGGGAAACGCCAGCGCGAGAGATAACGGCCTGCTCGCCCGGATGCTGATATCGGAGCCGGAGAGCACCATCGGCTCACGCATGTGGCGTGAGCGAGAACCGGACTTCGATGAGTTCCTCGACGAATACAACGACCGTTTGGGCTACATGCTCGCCAAGCAGCCGCGCCGCCTCGAAGGATCGGACGGCCTCGATCCGGAGCCGTTGCCCTTCAACGTCGAGGCCGAACGGCGGCTGATCGCGTATTACAACGACGTCGAGCGCGACCTGGCGGACGGCCGCCGCTACGCCTCACTCCGTGGTTTCGGCTCGAAGATGACCGAACATGCCAGCCGCCTCGCCGGCATCCTCGCCGCCTATGCCGGGCGGGATATGATCGACGCCGAGACTTTCGAGGCCGGCGCAACGCTGGCGACCTGGTATGCCGGCGAGCAGTTGAGACTCGGCGAGACGGTTGCGCCTGATCCCGAACTGGACGCCGCTGCGGAACTGCTCGCCTGGTGGCAGGCCCAGCCCGATCCACGCCTTTACCTCACTGCGCTTTACAAGTCCGGGCCGAACCGGCTGCGAAAAGCCGATGACGCAAAGCGCGCCGTTGCCATTCTCGAAGATCACGGATGGATCGAGCGGCTGCCGGCCGGAACGGTGCTCGACGGAAGCCCGAGGCGTGAAGCCTGGGGACTCATCCAATGATGCAGGTAAGGACAAAAGCCGAGTTCAGCCGCGTCATCGAGGTTGCTTCGCGCCTCGTGCCGTGGCGCCTGCCGCTCTATGCAGCCGCAGCCGAGGGGCTGGTCCAGCTTGTCGAGGTAACGCCCGGCGCCGGGCTTCCCAAATCCCTCGACCGGGCAGCGCGGCCGCTGGTCATCCTCGTTGGTGACGATGGCGATGCACCCATCGGCCCGGCTGGCTGGCGATGCACGCCAAGGCTGCGGCGGATGGCCCGCAGTGCCGTGATCCACGCGACGGGCGGTGAACCGCTGCATTATCGAAACGCAGTCAATGCCGCTGTATCGGGCGCGGCGCCGCTCGCCCTGATCGAGACAACGACCCAGCAGGCCCAAGCCTGGCGTGCAGTATTCGGGCAGCGGCCTCAAATATTGATCCTCCCGCCGCCGGGCGACCGTCACCCGCGCGTCACGCCGGCCCAGCCGACACACTGACGGCATACAGGCGCCCGTAAACGTATCCAAGACGGGCGCCAAATCCCCAAACGACTGACATAAACAAGCCTATTGCTGGAATGGATCAGCGATAGCGGCGGAAACCACGTCCGCCGTATATCGTTGAGATGGCACCTGCGGCGCAATCGGTGCAGATGTAGTGCGCAAGCCGGTTCAAATAATGATCGTCTATGATCCATAGTAATTCATAGTAATATGCTACCGTATGCCGAACAGTATATTTAATATTTCTTGTCTCCTATCCGCCATTTCTGCTATTATTTGAAAAGTTGACTATAGGAATGCAGTAAATGGGCAAGCCGTTTTCAGAGATGACCCCGATTGAACAGCACGTGAACCGGCGGCGGATGCGCGCCGGCTTCGATGCGGGATGGACCGAGGAAATCGGCGTTCGCGATCTGGCTGGGCGCGAGGGCGATATCGTCTCTGCCGCGATCCTCGATCACGTTCAGCGCGTCCAGCGAGCAACTGATTCCGCCCGGCAGAACGAAAATGCGCTGAACGGCACGTTGAAGCGTCTCGGGCTCGACCGTTGAAAGGAAATCAGATGGACCTTCAGGACATTCTCAACCTCCGCGATGCAGGCCTGCCGCAGCGGGCGCGCGAAGCCTATCAGGCGGCGATCAGCCGGGTTGCGACCGCGACCACGGCAATCAGCGATGCCGAGGCCGCCGTTGCCGCAGCCCGCGCCACCCGCGCCAACCTCGTGCAGCGGGCCGCCGAAGGCGAGGCTATCGACACTGGCGAACTCATGAAGGCCGAGGCCGCCATCCGCGCCGCCGAGGATAGCGTCCTGTTCCGGCGCGAAAGCGTTGCCGCTGCCGAGGCCGCCGTCACGAAGGCCGGCGATGATCTCCGCACCGCAGAGCAGCGCGCTTGGGAGCCTGTTCTCGCTGCCGGGATCAAGCTGCGGATCGAAGGCGCGGCTATGATCGTTGAGGCAAAGCGACTGCTCGCAAACGGCGAGGCGGCTTTCAGTGCCGGCGTTGAAGCGGTCGGGCGGGCAATGGCCGGTGGCGTCAATCTCCGGCTGGGCTTCATGCCGGGGGCCAACCCCGAGATGTTCAACGGCGTTCTCAGCCCCGAGCATCCGAACCCGGACGCGGAGCGCCGCACGTGGTCCGCGCATCTCGACGCAGAGGGCGACGTGATCCTGCCGGATACCGCCCGCAAGCTGCTGGAAGCCGCCGAATGACCGTTGGAAGCGTCAACCCGTTCAATCCCGCCGGCACGGTCGCCATTGCCGCGACCTCGACCAGCGCGAGCACGGCATTGCCGGCGAAGGGCGATACGGTGGTGGTGACGAACCCCACGGCCTCGCTTGCCTTCGTCCGCGTCGGCAATGGGCCGCAGATCGCCAGCGAGAGCGATATGCCGGTGGCGGGTGGAACGCGGGCACGCATCTTTGCCGGGCCCTACGTCAACCAGATCGGCGCCGTCATGCCGGGCGGCTCCGGCACGATCTACGCGACGGTAGGTGATGGCACCGAATTCTGAGACCGCGCCGCCTATCCAGCGCGCCCGGCCCGGCGAGGTTTGCTCCATTTCCTCGCCGGGCCACCCCGTCGCGTCGAAAGGAACTGACCGATGCTGAAAAGTTACAAAATCGGGATCGAGATAGCCGCGATCAATTCGGTCGGCCCGGTGCTCAAGCTGATCTCGAAGGACATGATCGGCCTCGGCAAGCAGGCAAAGTATGTCAGCAGCCAGATCAAGGGCGTCCGCATGGCCGCCATCGGCGCGGCGGCGGCGCTGGGCGGCATGGCGATCCTCAAGGCGTCGTCTGACCTCGCCACCTACGGCAACCGGCTGGCGAACGTCCAGAGCCGGCTGCAGCAGATGGGCGTCTCGGCCCGCAATGTCGGCGACCTGACCAATGCCGCGTTCACGCAATCCATGCGGACGCCGAACGTGGACTGGTCCGACGCGCTGGCCGCACTCACCAAGGGCCGCACGGTGCTGGGATCGAGCGCCGAGGCCGTGCGCGCTGCGCCGCTGATCGTCCGCGCCGAAGGCGTCCTGTCGAACTGGGGCATGGGTGGTCCGACCGCGCTGGGCGAACTCCTGAAGGCCATCGAACTGCGCGGCGGCACGTATGGCCCGGACGGCAAGACGTTCTCGGTCGGCGCGCTGGGGCGCAACCTGAATTACGCGCTCGAGGCGCAGAACATCGCCGGCAAGCTGCTGACGCCGAACCAGATCATGCGGGCCACGAAACTCGCCGGCGCGGCGTCGCAAATGATGAGCGGCTTCGCTTGGTGGTCCAGCATGGCGGAAGCCGTGCAGCAGATGGGACCGACCGGCGGTCGCGGTTTCGGCATGGTCATGAAGGCGCTTTCCGGCGGTCCGATCAGCCGGATGTATGCCTACAACATGAAGCGTTACGGCCTCGTCGCGCCCGGCGGTTTCATCCATATCCCGCACACCTTCCAGACCGCCATCAAGCCCGGCGCGCTCAAAGGATCCAAGATCCTTTACAGCCAAGGCTTGTTCGCCTGGACGCAGAAGGTGCTGGTGCCGACGCTGGAAGCGCACGGCGTTCACGGCAAGAAGAACCTGCTCGCCGCGGTCTATCAGACGATCAGCAGCCAGACCGGCTCGCGTCTCGTCGCGAACATGATCACGAACGCGCTATCCTACATCCGCACGCAGAAGCAGATGCGGCAGGCCGGGCGCGTGTCGGTCTACGGCGTCCAGATGGCGACCTCCATGACCGGGCCGCTGCACGCCTTCGAGGGGGCATGGACAAGCCTGCTGGAAGCCCTCGGCACGCCGTTGGTCAAGCCGGCGATCGCCATCCTCAACGCCATGACCAGCGCCGTAACCGGCGTGACGAAATGGTCGAAGGTGCATCCGGCGATGGTCCGCGACATTGTGGGCGGCATAGCCGGTCTGGGCGTGGCACTGGTGGGCCTCGGGACGGGCGCCGTGCTGGTCGGCCTCGCAACCGCCGGCGCCATCCCGGCGACGATAGCGGGCGCGGTGGCGGCAATTGCTACCGGAACCGGCGCGATCATCGCCAACTTCAACGGGATCAAGACCGTCTTCCACGACCTCGGCAACGACTTCAGGCAGTTCAATCACTGGCTGCTCGGGCTCGAGCGGACGATCAACGGCTTTCTCGAACATCCGATCCGAAGTATCGGCAGCGGCCTCGCATCCGCTGGTCACGCGCTGGCAACCGACATTGCCAACCATCCACACGGCATGCTGCCGGCGTGGGATACGGCAGGCAGGCAGCCTGCGGTGCCGTATGGGTCGGGTGTGGGTGCGCTGGTGCACGGCGTCCACATCACCAACCCGCACGATATCGCCAAGGCGGTCAAAAGCGGCCTCGGCGCGTCCCTGAACCGCAACCAGAGCGGCACCACGGGCTTTAACGGGCGCGTCTCGCCCGCTGGCTCGCCTGCCTACGCGGACGGCCTATAAGCAAGCACCGCACCCCCAGCCGAAAGAGCATCCGCGCCTGGCGCCGGTTTCTTGCCGGGGCCAAGGCCGGGCGAATCCGCACGCCGAGGCGGAAAAAGAGCCGATGACCGCAATCGACGACGCCGCCATTGTGCTGCTGCTGGCCCGCGCCTTGGCCGCTGCATCCGGCGAGGGGCGGGTGGCGACACCTGCCCTTCACGCCGCTTGCCGGGCCGCGTTCCCGTCTTGGCACGTCACGCCCGCCGAGATCGGCGCGATCCTGTCCGCCGCCGGCTGGAAGCATAAGCAATGGCGCGAAAGGCGCGGAAATCCTGACAATCGGATGCGCGGATACATGCCGCCAATGCCGGAGGGGCAACGATGAGTGCCGAACCGCTTAACCGGTGCGCGCGCGTCTATATAGACGAAGGCGTGACGCGGCACCGCAGACCGGAGACCTGCAGATGACTGAAACATTGCGCGCCAAAATGGCCGCCAAGGCCGGCGGCGACGTTGTCCGCACCGCCTGCAGGAATGACCTGATCGCCGCCCGCCGCAAGCTCTATGCCGGCGCCAAGGCGGTTGACGCCGCGTTGAAGCTGGGCACGGATGAGATGATCGACGCCGCGCGCCCGCTGGTGGCCGCTGCACGGCTGCTGCCCGATGCCTGACGCCATGACCGAGGATCAGATCGAGATGGTCGCCCTGGTGGCCGTGGCAGCCGCCGCCGCTCTGGGAGACAACAAGATCAGCACCGCCCGCCTCGTTGCCGCGTGCCGCACGGTGCCGCAACTTTCCACTGTCACACGATTCGGAGTTGGCCGCGCCATGAAGGGCGCCGGCTTTCAACGGGCGCAATGGCGTGAGTTCGGTGCAAAGTGCTCATTCTGCTCGGATCGAGTGCGAGGATACCGCATTGAGCGTAGCCGCAAGGCGCAACAGTGTGACGAAAACGCAACAAAGGGATACAACCATACGCGCACGGGAGAGGTCCATGACTGACGCCGAGATTGCCGAACTGCGCCGCGTAGCCGAAAACCAGCTGGTGCGGCCATCTGAGCGTGTGGAAGCCCGGCGCAAGCTGGTGGAGATGGGCGAGGTGCGGCAGCGCCGGATCAGCGCCAAGGACAAGTCATATGCCCTGATCGAAGCACGGCAGATGCTGCGGGAAATGGGCTTCGAATAGAATGGCGCCAAGTCGACTTCTAACCGTGCCCGGAATGCATCCGGAACAGCGCGAACAAGGTGAGGCCGATCAGGCTGGCGCCTCCCATCAGCAGAACGCCAATGGCCTCGGATCGGTTCTCGGATTTCGTCTTTTGCGGATAGGTGTGATGCATCGAATGTCTCCTGTCCAGGCGCTCTACCGATTGCCGGATAAAGGGGTTGATTTGTGCTGATCCGGCCGGTTTTGCATGTTGAACGCGGCGAGCCATGCGCAGGGCGTACCTGACACGGTCAGACATACGTCCTCATTGAAGCCGGTCGTGCTGATTGGAAGGCTACTGACGATGAGTATCTTTTTTCTTTCGCCGTAGCGGATGGTATAGCGAATTATTCAGATATAGCAAGGTTTCTAAAAATAATATGAAAATTGATGCGATACAAACTATAATTAAAACCAAAATAATAGGGTGAGCTATCAGATCATAATACCAAGACAGGAATTTTATCATTTGAATTTTTCCAGACAAACAAACTGAGTTTTCACAAATTTATCGAAATAAATATACTTTTTAATTGTAAATTAATGTGCAGTTATGCCGCGCGAGCGCGCGCTGTTCACGCAGCGCCGCAAGGAGGCATACGAGGCGCTCCATCCCGAGACGAAATACGAAAACACGCTTCACAAAGGCTCGGGTCGCCAACTTGGCGACCCGGAAGATCGGGCGCCCCGTTTCACAGCCGACACCGCAGTCCGCACCGGCCAGTCAGAGCGCAGCGTGCAGCCAGCACCCGCCCGGTTATCTCGCACTGCGTGGCGGGCCGCTCTGCGGCGATACGTGAGCCTGTAGAGGCGTCCCAGCCGGCGGATCGTCAATGCTTCCGTCACCGCCTGGCGACGGGCTGGGCGAGGCCGCAGGCCGGGCGCCGGCTTCCATGCCGACGATGCCCGAAACCGCCCCCAGATCGAGCGCCGGTCAATGCGCCATCGCCCTGCATCCTGCCGCCGGTCGGGTGCCGGTCATGGGGCGGTCGCCGCGCGCCGGATTGCACGCCAGTTATCGACCCAATAGGGGAGACATAGATAGCGGATGAGGCATAGATAACCGGCATATAAAGGCTATTGCATTGCCATAGGGCATGAATTGACCGCGCATCACCCGAAAAACCGCAGAAAACCGCAAGGAACCGCAAGTGGGTTGCGGTTTTTCGAGGCCACCAACTCGACTAAATACCTGCATTTTTTCCAAGCATAGCCTCAAAACCGCAGGAACCGCAGGAACCGCAAGGGGTGCCAATCGCCCGAAACCGCGCAAACCGCCTCTCTAGGCTAAACACAAATTAAAATAGGACAGTATTACTGTCATATTATATATCTTATAGATATATTCTGCGGTTTTTAGAACAACTTTCAATACATCGTGTCTATGGCTTGGGCTTTTGAAAAGTAACATTCCGATTGGTGCGGGACGTCCATAGACGTCCGACAAGAT